>NZ_JBFEFI010000009.1 GCF_040717535.1 Thalassoglobus sp. JC818 | reverse complement strand
GACAAGTTCGACTCGAATTGTCGAATTTCTCGTGGGGGGATTTCAATTCCAGCAACGAGAATCGCGTGAGATGCCATCCGGCCAAAATCAAAGCTCTTGTTTAACTTGTCGACACTCTCTTCTTCGAAGGCAACTCGCAACTTCTCAATCGCATGCATAAACTCGTCATACATCGGATCTTGTTGCGGATCACTTGGAGTGGCAACCGGCGCAGATACGGGTTGCTTTCCCACAATGTCAGTGCGTTGGGCAAGTCCATTACGAGGCATGAGAAACGCAACGCAGACGATTGCGATTCTGCCTGCTTGAGAACATGGAGAAGGCGACCAAGCTGTCGCCAGAAGTCTCTTTAGGTTTTCCAAAAGACGAAACAAAGCGAGATATAAGCCCATCGTCGATCCCCGATCTGGCAGCTGCGTAAAGTCACGCCGGAAAGTCTCGAGGAATCTTACGGTATCCATGTTGGGATTACATCTCGGAATGGAGAGAAATGGAAACGGAGCGTCCCCTCCTGTCCGGGGTTTGCGATCTCGAAGTCAGAACTCGGACGGCAGCGTTGGTCATTCGAATTCAAGACAATTCGTCCTGTTTAATTGTCTCTGTCAGAAGATGATCTCATGTCCCGAAACCAGTCTGCCAAATTCTATCGACTCCCGTTCCGTTTGACTGATTGTGTAAACTCTCCAGCTGGCTTACACGGAATTGTTCTTCGATCTTCGAGTCTGTTGGCGTCTTCTGGCGAGGTTCAAGAAACCGAGACTCCCCAGGCCGATCAATACGAATGAAGATGGTTCGGGGACCACATTTGACTGAAATCGGTTGTTCACGATGCCTACGTCGATGGAATCAACGGAGAACGTTGGTAGAGCATTCGGCACTTGAATTGTGAAATCATTTCTAAATTTCGTTTGGTCGAAAGTACTCCCAAAGTTAATCGTCGGATTTGTCGTGTTGTATGTTTGAATTGTTATAAGCGAAAAGAACATTGTGACTGAAACGTTGACCGGCACTTGGAACACGCCAGTTGATACCGACTGATTTGAAAAAGATTGGAGTTACTGGCACAAACATTACAGCTGAGGGAGTCCGGCGATTTCGCGATAAGCGGCCAGATTGCGTCCTGATCACTTCCGACTGAAAATGGGCTTGTGAATTCCGTTCAGAAAAGACTGAACCAGAATAGAGTCGGACAGTCCAACCGATGAAGGGGAGAGAATTCAGAAGCGAACCGATCATGTGAAGGTCACGTTGCTTGTCTGGAGCACTCACAACGTCAGGCGCGCTGGCGCCAGATGGGCTGATCCGTGAGTTCGAAGATTGGAGTTTCGACCTGAATGAGCTTCTCATCAGGTCAAGGCTGAAGACTTGAGTCGTAGCTCTTGGGCAGGTAGAGCACTGCTCGAAGCTTTCGCGTGTGTCAAGTCTTGGGTTGACAGGTTTAGTAATTCTTGTCAACTTTGATGTATTCAGAAGGCCGTACATGCAACACGTTCCACTACCAAATTGGAAGCGTCTCGCATCCGCACTAGTTTTTAGCTGCGGTTTGTTAATCGGTACGTCTGGATCTGCTTGGGCAACTTGTGGTGATTATCTCATGATTCATGAGCCGGGAGCCACCAGTCTGGCAGGTGGGATGATACCGAACATCAACCGGCCACCGTTGCCCGCGGATGTCTATTTAGGCTTTCCGCTTCAAAGTGAACGTGGTCCGAGTCCCTGTCATGGTCCAGGCTGCCGAGGGAATCAACCCAATCCTGTGCCTTCTGCTCCAGTTTCACTCGAAAGTGAAACTCAGACAGCATTTGTGCCGCAAGCATGGACTTCACCAGGTTTTGACGTGTCCTGGCGACATGTTTCTTCAAATCGGGTCGAGGACAATTCTGGGCACTCTCCATTGGAACGTCCTCCCCAATCCTTCTACTTCTCCTGCTGAGAAGCGATTCGCTAAGCCGCAATGTTCTCCATGTTTTCAACAGCGTGGTTTGAGCCATTTTGGCAAAGTCGGTTACGGCGTATTGAACTGCGCGACGATCTTTCGCTCTAGGATATTCTTTTGCCGCAGGTGTCCAATGGGATCATGTTGCATTGGCAGAAGATGAGACGCGAAGCTTCGATATCACGTTCGGAACGTCGGTCTGCTAAGGCAGTTCGGACTCCAGGTGAAATTGCAGTTCGGGATAGTCGGCAGTCGCGGTGACGTTTTGGAAGCTACGGTTCACCAACTCGTAGGTTGGTCGGCAACTTCGTGGTGAAGTGTGCCTTGCGAAGCAGAATCGTTTCGTTTTCGGCGAGAAGAAATTCGCGTACATCGCTATCTCAGCAGTTCGATCTAAGGCACCGTTGCTAGTGTAGCGCAGAGTTGTGAACACAGCTCTCGAACGCAGTTAATCGGCGTGTAAATAGTACGCACTGAGCGTCGCTCTATCTGGTCGATTCTTTACATGTTGATCCGCTTGCCGTGTTGGTCATCCGAGGGCCGACGGCAGTTTTCGAGTTATTCTCTCGTTCTATTTCTTTATGTTCGTGTTTGTATCTATTGATTGAGGAATTGTCATGAAGCGTTCTCGAGGTTTTACCTTGATAGAGTTGCTCGTAGTGATCGCGATAATTGCGATTCTCATTGCATTGTTGCTCCCAGCTGTGCAACAGGCTCGCGAGGCAGCTCGAAGAACTCAGTGTAAGAACAACTTGAAACAACTTGGGCTGGCGATGCACAACTATCACGACACCATCGGGTGTCTTCCGCCTGGTGCGGGTGGGAATCGTTTTTCGCCCCATGCCCATATCTTGCCCTACATCGATCAGGCTCCGCTGTTTCAAACGATTGATTTCAATGTCCTGCCGACTCACGCCAATAACGCCGGTCCTTTCGCGGTAAACCTTCCGGCGTTTCGTTGTCCGTCCGATCCTGACAGCCTGCCGCAGGACGCTGGTGGAAGAAACAACTACTGGACGAACAACGGGACAGGTGTTCTTAATGGGTATCCATCTTCAGACTCTTCGAATCCAAATTTCGGCATGCCAATTCCGAACGGTGTCTTCTTCAACTCGAGTCGAACCAAGTTTCGCGACATCGTCGATGGCGCCAGTAATACCGCGATGATGGCGGAGAAAATGTTGGGAGACGGAAGCAACGGAATCTCGACTCCGCAGACGGACACCTATCAGCCAGGGACTTATCCCAGCAACGCTGACGAAGCTTATCAATTTTGCCTGGACGTCGATGTCGATGACCTCTCCATGCAGGGAGTCTCCAATATCGGTGTCCCCTGGATTCTGGCCGACAATGACGCGACCTACTACTACCATTCGCAACCCCCAAATGGTCGATCGTGTCGCTATCCTCCGGGCCGAATGGCAGCAGCGGCAAACAGTCGTCACATCGGTGGGGTGCATGTTCTGTTGTGCGACGGATCAGCCCGATTCGTTTCCTCAAGTATCGATCTGGGTGTGTGGCGTGCGATCGGGACAAGAAACGGAAATGAAACTGTCGCTGAGTTTTAGCAGGCAGCTTTCATCCAGCCGTTTCTTCAAGCTTCATCGCTCTGCACTCGAGCAGCGAGCCATGGTGTTGCAAGTTCAGTGATGAGTCAAACGGACTCCATTCACAGTTGAAGGACACTACAAGCAGCGAGTGCGCGGGCTCAATCAATTCATTTCGATCCTATCTCGAAGAGTTGCGACGCCGTCACTCTTTGAAATCATAAAGAGGAATTGTGTATGTGGAATTCACTTCGTGATCACTCCACCCTGCTTGTGCTGTTGATTGTGTTGCTTCAGGGGTGCGATTCATCTTCCAGGTCACTCGCTCTGGACGAAGAACAAGCTCGCGCAGCATGTGAGACGTTCTTAAAGACCTGGCAAGCGGGAGAATCGGTCGAGTCCCTGAAACCAACAGTTGTCGGACGTGATATCGCCTGGGACGCCGGCCAGCGTCTCGTTTCCTTCGAGTTTCAGCCAGAAGAATTCAATGATGGCACGAATCTCCACATCCCTGTGACGTTAGTTCTGGAGGATGGAAAGGGTAAGTCGGCGAATTCAAAAGTCGTTTATGTCGTTGGAACGTCGCCAGTGATCACCGTCTTTCGTGAGTGAATCGGCGACTGTAGAAACCTCAGAGAGCGCTGCTCAACTGCAGACAGGCTTCGAAAGAGATTCATAAGAGACTTATATACCCCTTCGTAAAGACAGAGGAGTCTAAGACAATGAAAAGAAATGTCCTGCTAACCCAGTGTCTCGGATTAGTCTTTCTGGCTTGCCCAGTTGAGGCAGAGGTGATCACCACACCGCGACCAATCCCAGCGACTCGACCTGCGATGAAGGAGTTGTTGGAAGACATGAAGGTTCGTCCCTATCGATTCCCACTACCGGAGTTGACGGCTGAGGATCGAGAAAACCTCGGCGACCGAGCTGATAGTTATGAGAGTCGCTTGAAGTACCACTACCTTCCGTATCAGGAGGAACGAGGACCAGCAACTTCAAGTCGTAGCGGCTCCACAGCGGGAAGTGAGAGATCGACTTCTCGGTCTTCGCGTGGAAACTCAGATGAGAATATGACTCTCTCTTATCCGTTCAAAACGATGTTGTTCTGGGTCGTTTCGCGAACGAATAACTGCCAATACTGCCTCGGACATCAAGAGCAAAAACTAGCGGCAACTGGAATGACTGAAGATCAAGTCGCAGCCTTGGATGCAGACTGGTCTCAATACTCACCCGCAGAGCAGACTGCATTTGCGTACGCTCGCAAGCTGACCTATGAGCCTCACTTGCTCAACGATCAAGACTTCGAGGCATTGCGGGAACACTATTCGGATCTTCAGATTCTGGAGATGACGATGTCGATCGCGAGAAACAACGCGACGAATCGGTGGAAAGAGGGAACCGGAATTCCGCAGTCTTCGAGTGGGATTCGTTTTTTCGCTGCCGCTGATGGTACGGTTCCAAGTGGCTCTGCGTTGCCAATTGAAAGCTATCTAACTCCGACATCGCAGGAGTTTCAGAATGTTATTTCACAAGTTGCTCCGCTCCATCTGGACAAATCAGGTCAGCCTACAGGCCGGGGCGTTCACCATCGTCCTGATCTGGAAGCTCCGTCGGTTCTTCGCGAAAAGCTACTCGCTGCGAAAGAGCGAAGTCCAAGACTTTCGGTAATGGATGAAGAAGCTGCACGAACTGCACTCGGTGAATACGCTCCCGAGGGAGAGTTGCCACTTTGGGTGCGACTCGTAGCAACTTTCCCGAATGCGAGTCAGCGACGAATGGAAGCAATCCTTCAACTCGACAAGCCAGCCGAAGTTGAGGGAGATCTTACTCCGCTCATGAAAGCACAAGTTCGATGGATCGTGGCTCGCCAAGATCGAGCCTGGTACGTCGTGGCACAGGCGGAAAAGCGATTGAAGGAACTGGGACAGGCAGAGGCAGAGATCGAAGCTCTCGATCACAACTGGGAAGAATTTAGCGACGCCGATCGCTCGCTGTTTACGTTTGCTCAGAAGCAGGCAATGACACCGATCGCAGTGACCGACGCCGATGCTGCTCATGCTCTAGAAACGAACAGTCCGCGCTCAGTCGTGCAACTCATCGATTTTGTCACCGGTTGTGTGTATCTCAATCGGGTAACGGAAGCGGCAAATCTTCCAGCGATCGGAGATTGAAGCAAGTGGTGAGCACGTCTTGGTGTCATCTGCTCGCCTCATGAGCAGGTGGCACCGAGCACACCCAACCAAACACGAAGATGTGATAGGATCAAAATCCGATCGCGTTCCACTGATTGAGTCTGAACTTCTGAGAGTATCGGCTGAGATCTCAAGTTCAGCATAAGAAGAGACCGTGTTCCGCTGAGTGAGGCACGGGCTACCAGCGACAGTCAGCATCTCGAAGAGAGATCCGGCAGAGAGAAGCAATCTTGCCGTTCGGTGGAGCATCGGACGAATGATCCGATGCTCTGCTCGTGACTGAAAATGAAACACCTAGTGCTTCAGAACGGAAAAGAGTGCTGGAATTCCGTTCGAGTGAGAGCGCAGGGACTTGAACCCTGGACCTACGGATTAAAAGTCCGTTGCTCTACCAACTGAGCTACGCTCCCGGTCCGTTCGCTTTTCTGGAATGGGTGCTGTTCTTCTAAGGTATTCTTAGGAAAGGACTTTCATCATCTGTCGGCGATGAACTGATTGACCACATGGATCGTTCAAACATCGAAGACTGCTGATGACGCACCGTCATGACAGAATGCGATCGCGACTCGTTTCCGAGTCTTTCGCCGAGATTGTAGCAGTTGACCGCAGCGCATCAATCCAGCCCGGCTGGTTTTCTCAGGAAGTCAACAACACTGCGGAGATTGGGTGGGTACGATCGCTGTGAAGTGAATTCGGGGACGTGAAAAACAAAAAACGGGCTGGAGACGAAAATCGCCTCCAGCCCGTGGCTGGCTCACTCAAGATTTCTCAATGAGAAGCTTAGAAGCTACCCCATCCGAATGGGAGTTCTCCGAAGATCACCCCTGGAGTGAAGGAGACACCGTTGATGTCCAAGCGATCGTCAACCTGGAATCCGTTGCCTGCGTTTCCATCGAGGATGAAATCGAATGGCAGGTCGAGCTGGTTTCCTGACGAAGCACTGACACGCATGGTGCTGTCACCCATACCAGGATACAGGAACGGTGATCCGCTTGTGTTCGGATTTGGTGTTCCGGTTGGTCCGAGTGTATCGACGAGGTTGACCATTTCTCCGAGGGCGAAGTCCGGGTAGTTTCGCAGTGCAAGGCGAGTTGCGTTGCGACGTCGGCCTCCAGCGGTGAATGGTCCGCCGAGTGGTGGGTTGTTGTTGTCGCGAGTCCTTGAGATGAATGTCCCATCAGCTGGGCCATTGTAGAAGGCTCCCGCTTCCCCACCTGGGGTTCCGGCTCGAAGTGAGTTGGTGACATCGATACTGTCGAAGAAGATTGCTTCTGCTCCGGTACCCCAGACCACGTCGAAGCGTGCGAGAGGATCGCCACGTCCAACGTTTGTTGGATCGAAGGTCATGTCGTTCCAGGTTCCACCAACGTTTGCTGGGTTACCAGTTGAGGTGTAGCTGTGGAAGAAGACGTCGTCTCCGAAGTTACCCTGCAGTGTGCTGCTGGTGAACTCGAGTCCAACACCACCGTTGATGACGTTTCCGAATCCATCGGTCGCGAATCCACCGTTCTGGGCAGTAGAACCGGCACCGATGAGGCTGTAGTTGCCGTCAGAGGTTCCCACTCGCACGACCAGACCTGAACCAGGCAGGTTGTTTGGCAGGGTTGCCAGAACAACGTTTCCGTTGTTGGAGATCTGAACCTGATCGATCAGGAGTTCCAGTTGTGGAGTCTCTGTCACAGGACCGTCTTGTGCCAGTGCTGCGTTGCTGAAGTCGGTCTGATTCTGAGTGTTGGATGATGTGTTGACCACATAGATCCCCTCTTCATCGTTCGACGAAACTTGAGCAAGTGGCAGTGGGTTGTTACGTGGATCATTGGTTCCGGTGATCGTAATGAACATCTCACCGTCCCCTCGTTTGAGGATGTCGAATCCGCGTCCCATGTTGGCGACAACTCGGTTGTCCTCGAAGTCCAGCACGAAGTCGAAGATTGTTCCGTTCTGGTCGGTCTGAAGGATTTCCACACCGTCCTGGAAGTTCTCTCTGACGAGGCTGTTGGTCATCGCAACCTGCTTGAATCCAACTCCCTGGATGTCCACACCATGTCCGAGTGAACGGTCACCGGTGACCAGACGTCCGTTGCGGACGATGTCGAGATCGTCGTAGGCAGAAACTCCAGCCCCGTTGATCACCATACCAGTGCTTCCGTTACCGTCGGTCATGACGTTTCCGAACTGATCAATGATTGCTCCAACGATACCGTCGTTCATGGACAGGCCAGCGAGACGAGCACCAGTGACGAAACCGAAGTTGGCGTTGTTCGCAATCACGTTCTGTTCCCAGAGACCGGCGATGAATCGTCCGTCTGACTGATCCTGAACAACTTCGAGCAACTGAACACCGTCGTTTCCGTTGTTGAGAATCTGGTTCTCTTCCATGTCAACGATCAGGCCGGCATCGGCGTTGACCTGCATGACGATTCCGTCATTGGCGTTGTTGTTGATGTAGTTTCCGTCGAGGCTGGCGAGCCAGTTCGAGATGTCCGAGCGAACGTCAGTGTCGGTCCCGGTGATTCCACCCAGTCCGTCACGTTGTCCGTCGAGTCCGATGATGACTTCCATCGCAGAGTTGTCGTCGTTCTCAGCGGTGATGTCGATACCGTCATCTCCGTTGTTCTCGATGATGTTCTCGTCGATGAAGAAGTCGTTGACGACCACATCGTCGATTCGGTTGAATCGAATTCCGTCTCCGCCGTTCTGAGCGTTCGAGATTGTGTTGTTCAGAATATGCAGACCGTCGATGGTTGAGCTTTCGCGGACATCGAAGTTGATGCCTGTCGTTGCGTTGGCTCCGACCATTCCGAACTCGTCAACACCGATCAGGTTGTTCTCGATGAGAAGACCTGGAGTCACGTTGTTGAGGCCGTCTCCAATTCCAGTTCCATTTGCGTTTAGCAAGTTCTGGGCTGGGTTTGGATCCAGTGTTCCGAGCATTCGGATGAAGATGGCTTCTCCGCTGAAGTCTGCATTCGCACCGTTGGAGGTGTTCGTGATCTGGTTTCCACGAATCGCCACCTGTCCGATGGTGTTCTGGATCAGGTCGATCGCGATCCCAGCATCCTGGTTTCCGTCGATGATGTTCCCCTGTCCGTCGATGGTTCGACTTCCGATGGAGACATCCAGGTCAGGAACATTGTCCACGATTGTGGAGAGCTGAGTCACTCGAACACCAAAGCTGCCGTTGTCGGTGATCTGGTTGTTCGTGATTCCGTCACCTGTGCTGAAGAAGGAATCTCCCACTCCGGCACCTGCGATGACGTTGATACCAGAACCACTGTTCATGTCGATGATCTGTTGATCAATCGCACTGATCAGGCTTCCGCCGTTCTCGATTTCGATGTTCACACCGTTACCGCCGTTGTTGGCGATGGTCGAGGTGCGGCCGAATGGTGACTGGCTGTTGAGGATATCCAGTTCAGCGACTGAAGAGTTGACGGTGATGTTAATCCCGTGCTCGCCGTTGTTGCTGAATGAAGAGTCGCTCATCACACCCATGGTCAGATCGATCGCTGATCCCATTGGAATCGTCGAACCGTTGAGCAGGTTGAACTGCAATCCGTCTTCGCCGTTGTTGTTAGCACGGATGTTGTTCAAGCCGAGCAAAGTCGTGACCTGAGTGTTGTCGAGTGTCAGTTCGATACCGTCACCCATTCCAGTTCCAGCACCTGGTCCAGTTGCTGTCACCTGGTTGAAGCTGACAGTGTCGAGCACCATGTCGGTGAAGCTCGCGTTGATCTGGTCCATGGTGTTGTTCATGACCGTGATACCGCTCAGGTCGAAGGAGTTAATTCCGACGACGCTGTCGAGATCGATTGTCAAACCGTTGCCATCGTTTCCGTTGACGTTGACGTTCGATGCGGTGATTCCGAGGTCGTTGATTGTGACTCCCGAATCATCAGTGATGACGCGGATACCGTCACCGGCGTTGTTGCTCGCGGAAGCTTCCAGCATGAGGGTTGCTTCAACGAGGTCTTCGAGCACAACTGAAACCCCGTGTCCACCATCGTTGTTGAGGTCATCAGGGAAGCCGTTGTTGTTGAAGGTGTTAACCATTCCGCCCATCGCGGTCATCGAGCTGAGGATCAGTTCGGTGCCGTTTCCGGTTGCGAAGACGTCCAGACCACTCTCACGGTTGCCGTTGGCGGTCACGCCGTTGCTAAGTGTTGCGTCGAGCAGTGCTCCACCTGAAGCGATGAGGTTGATACCGTCGCCAGTCTGGTGGTTGTTAGCCGAGACATCGTTCATGACGATCGTTGCACTCGATCCCACTCCTGTGACATCCAGGTCGAATCCGTTGACCTGAACCATTGGAGCTGTTCCACCGTTGAGGATGTCGAGCCCTTCGAATGTTCCGGTGAAGGTCGATCCGTTGGCGACTGCGACGTCCACACCTTCGCGGCCAGTCATGTCGATCAGGCTTGATCCTGTGATGTCAAATCCGAGTGTTGATGCTCCGTCAACATTGAGGAGAACACCAGCACCGAAGTTGGCCACAGTGTTGTCGATCGTCAGATCAGTCAGGTCGAAGTCAGCAGATGATCCACCAGTCACGTCGACCAGGATACCAGCGTCCATTGTGCTCAAGGCTGAGTTGTTGGACACGTCGAGTCCGGTTGAAGCGAAGGTCATCAACTGAGAGGCGTTGTCGATATCGAATCGCAAGCCAGTCTGCTGATTGTTTCGTGCGGTGACATTGTCGAATGCGGTGAACTCTGCAACGGTTCCGTTGTCGAGTCGCAGGTCGATTCCGTCTCCACCGATCGCGTTGGAAGCTTGAACACCATCAAAGCTGAGAGTGTTGGTTGCTCCACCGCCGACGTTGTCCAGTTCGATGAGAATTCCGTCTCCAGGAATCAGAGGATCGATCCCTGCAGGAGCGGTTCCGGCGTTGTTCGCGTTCACGTTTGTGAGCGCGATCGAAGTCGCCGCAGCCTGGTTGGCCAAGCGGACATCAATTCCGTTCTCACCGGCGTTGTCAACGTTGAGGTCTGTCAGCGTCACATCTGTGATGCTGATGTCAGATGGGTTGATGATGAAACCGTTTCCGGTCGCGTTGACAGCAGTCGTGTCGCTGACACTGACTGTGCTGGTCGATCCAGCGACGGCACCTGGTGTCGAGATTTCAATCCCGTCAGCTCCAGCGTTGTCGAAGGATGAACCGTTGCTGATGTCGAACGCTGCGGAGTCGGTTGCAGCCAATCCGTTGATGGTCAGCGATGCTCCAGTTCCGCCAGCGTCGTCGGCCTGGACATCGTTGAGTGTCATCGAGTGAGTTCCGCCAGCAGCTGATCCAGTCACAGTGAGGTCAATTCCGTCACCGTTGGTTGCACCGTTGGCAGACACATTTGTCAGAGACAGGTCAGTTGCAGAAGTGGTAGTGAGGTCAATGTTCACCCCGTCACCATTTCCGGCGTTGTTGAAGCTGGAGTCAGTGATCGCGACGATTCCGTCAGCGTCAGCCAGGTCCCCAGTGATGTTCAACCCTTCATCCGTCGCGTTGTTCGCGGTGATGTCATTGAGCTGGACAAGGTTGAGTGCTCCTCCACCAGTCGCTTCGATGTCAACACCACGACCTTCGCTGTCGCTGGCTGTCAGTCCGTCGATGTCGATGTTGGCGATTGAGCCAGCTCCGTCGACGTCGACATCAAATTCGCCTTCGCCAGCCATTCCAGTGTTGTTGGTCAGGCTGAGGTCATCGATGTCGAGGTTCAGTGTACCGCCGGTCGTCACGTCGATCTCAAGACCGTTGACTGCTGGCGACTGTGTTGCAGTCACACCGTTGAAGGTGATGTTTGCAGTACCGCCACCTTCAACCAGACCTTGGATCTGAGCGTCAACATCGAGTCCGGTCTTGGAGTCGGTGATGCCACTGTTGAAGGCGTTGTTCATCATGATTGTGTTGTTGAAGACAGCGTCCACAACACTTCCTGCTCCTGTTGAGCGGAAAGCGAAGGCCTGTGCTTCGTTGTCACGAATCATGACGTTGGTGAATGTACCAGTTGCAGTTCCGCCACCTTCAGCAACCATGGCGATCGCTGCTTGTCCTGTGACACCGGTGATGATCACGTTGTTCAGGTTGAGTGTGGCGTCTCCGCTTCCATCAGCACAGATCTCAATACCGTCTCCGATGGTGACATCGAAGATTCCGAGGTTGATTTCCCCGTTGTCAGGCATCTCTGTGCGAAGATCCATTTCTTCGTTGCCAGTGACCATGGCGTTGCTCAAGTTGATCGTGATCGTGGTGTTTTCTGGACCACCACCAGCGTCACCCTGGGCCACAGCGTCGATTCCATCGCCAATTCCGTCGCCAACGTTTCCGTTGCCGTTTCCAGTGATGAGACCGGTTGTTGTGCCGTCACCAGCGAAGCTGAAGACGATTCCGGAAGTTTCGTTCATTGGATCGTCGCCAGGAGTGTTGTTGCCGAAGAAGGCACGCAAGTTCACTCCGTCACCACAGTTGTTCAGGATGTTGCTGTCGAGGAATGAAGCTTCGATCAGCGATCCGTCACCGATGTTCATGTCAGCATTGGTGATGATCTCAACACCGTTTCCGTCGTTGAGATCGATCACGCTGCTGACAACAGTCGTTTCGAGGTAGCTCTCGTTGTCTGCGGAGAGGTAAATCCCGACGTCCTGTGTTTTGGCCAGTGGATCTGTGTTTCCGATCATCAGATTCATCATGTCGAGGCCATTGCCAACTGTTCCGCGATTTCCGACAGAAGAGTTGTTGTTGGCTGACACTGAGATTCCGAACGATGGGTTTCCAGCAAGTCCGTTGTTCTGGATCAGACCGTTGTCGAGGTTGGAGTCGAGGAGTGTTGATCCATCAAGATCAATCACGAGTCCGCTTTCTCCGTTCCCGCTGAGTGAGAAGTCGAGGAGATCAATTTCAAGAGTTGATCCACCGTTTCCGTTCTCTCCGAGAGTCAGGTCGATTCCGTTTCCAGCTGCTCCGTCGACGGTGAAGTCAGACATTGCGAGGGTCACAGAAGAGTCAACCACGTTACCCACAACTCCGGATCCGCTTGCTGCACCAATCACAAGTGGAGCAGCCGCTGTTCCGTCGATGGAGATGTTGAACTCGCTGTCTGAACCGCCGAAGTTCACTGCGTCTCCAGTCGAAGATGACAGGCTCGTTGTGTCGGCCAGAGTCACTCCGATGATGGAGCCGTTGGTTCCGGTGAGGTCGATGGCGTTGCCAGTTGAGGCAGCGATCGATGTCTCTGTGCCTGTGATGTTGACGGTTGAGTTGTCAGCGTTCACAAGGATGGCACTTCCGAGTGCATTGTCGATTGAATTGCCTGTCATCAGGTCAACATTCGCGGTGGAATCGGTCATCGTCAGGTTGAGACCGTTGTTCCAGTTGTCCATCGAGCTGTTGTCGAGGTCCAGGTTGAAGATCGATCCGTTCGTTCCTGTGACAGCCACTGCATCGCCGGTTGCTCCCGGTGGTGATGAGTTGTCGATGTCGCTGTTGATGAAGCTCAGGTTCGCTGTCGCTGCATCGAGGAAGCCGAGGATTCCGTTTGTTCCAACCGGATCAGCTTCTGTTGACAGTGGAGAGTCGATCATCGTGAAGTTCAGAGTTCCCCCTGAAGCACCGTTGAACTCGAGGCCATTGTCCGCAGCACCTGTTGCAGGAGTTGGATCAATGGTCAGGTTGACAACTGCACCGTTGAAGAAGGTGACATCAGTCATGTCGTCACCAGCGTTCAGAAGCGAGCCGTTTGTGATATCGAGTGTCAGGATCGAGTTGTTGTCAGCCAGCACGTTGATCGCGTCGTTTGTAGCGTTGTCTGCGATCACGTTTGTTGTGTCGACTGTCACGACAGAGTCGTTGTTGAGGTTGAATGCCAACCCGTTCAACATTGCGTCGCTGAAGTCAGCTGTGTCGATCAACAGATCAACTTCTGTTCCGGCACCGTCGCTGGTGATGCTCAATCCATCACGTCCTGCGAGTGTTCCTGTGAAGTTGTTGATCTCGAGATCGATGTCGGAAGCTGCGGAAGCGTTGATTGTCAGAGCATCGAAGCCAGCTTCGATCGCCGAGACGTTTTCCCAGATTCCAGTGATTGTTGAGTTGTTGGCTGCCAGCTCAATTCCGCTGAGGCCAGCGTAGTCGAAGTTGACGTCGGTCAGGTTCAGGATTGCTGACGAATCTGTCAGGTCTCCGTGTGCCCCGCGGCCAGTGTTCGGACCGTTTTCAGGATCGCTGAAGTCGGTGTTCGAAACATCCATGTTGATGATGCTTCCGTTCACACCGGAGAAGGCGAGGCCTGACTGTCCTGAGTTCAGGAAGTCGTTGGTGCCAGTGCTTGTCAGTGTCAGGTCAATCTGACCAGCATCTGCTGACAGGTCGATGGCGTTGGCTCCTGCGTCTGAACCTTGAACGTCGACAGCATTGATGTCGATGAGCGATCCAGCGTTAGAGTTCGCAGCCAGGGCACTTCCACCAGCGTTGTCGAGTTCAACAGTGTCGAGGTTCGCTTCGATTCCCGAAGTTCCGACAGCCATGGTGTCGTCGGCTGACAGAGACAATCCGTCGCCACCAGCGTTGTTGGCTTGAACATTGGTGAGATCTGCGATGGCCACAGAACCGTCGACGTTGATCTGGATTCCGTCGCCGTTGGTCGCATCGTTGAAGGTTGAATCGGTGATGCTTGTTCCGAACTCAGACCCGTTCGTCGCGGTGACAGTCATGCCACTGCCGTTGACTGGGCCATTGAAGTTGGTGTCAGCCAGAACCAGGATTCCAGTTGATCCATCAAGCGATCCGTTCACACCGTTGGCTTCTGCACCTGAGAAGTCAGCAGCTGTTCCTGCAACTCCGGAGATCTGGAGGTTGATTTCCGCTCCGTTTGTTCCATTGAACTCGATTCCGTCTCCATTTCCGTTTCCAGCAGCACCCGCTCCAGCGAATGATCCGGTTTCAGTCATGAGGACGTTGGTCGTTCCACCATCGTTTGTGACTTCGATTCCGTCGTCACCAGCGTTTGCACCAGAAACACCCACTCCGACGAGTGTTGTCGTGGCGTTTGAGTTGCTGCTTAGGTTGATCGCGTCAATTGCAGCGTTGTCAAATGTTGCACCAGCTGACAGATCGATTTCTGTCACAGTGCTCATTCCAGTTGCATTGGAAACAAGTCCGTTTCCGGTCACTGCACCACTGAAGTCAGCAGGGGCTCCACCGGCTCCTTCAACAGTCAACTGAAGTGTTCCACCGTTGGAGTTGCTCAGGTCAATTCCGTCTTCGTTCGCACCAGCGAATGATCCGGTGTTGACCAACTCAGCAATGACCATTGCGTCGTTTGCGGAAAGGTTGATTCCGTCAGCTCCCGCTCCGGCTCCTGAGACTGCGTCACCCATGATGACGAGTGAAGCTTGCTGGCTTGCTGAACCTTGAATCCCGTTGGCTCCTGCTGCGTCGACTTGAACGTCGCTCAAGTCGAGTGTGGCAACAGTTGCGTTTCCATCAGCAGCAATCGCGATTCCGTTGCCGGCTGCGTTCGCGAATGAAGTGCTGTCAAAGTCACCCTGGAAAGTAGATCCATTGTTCGCGACAACATCGAGACCGTCACCGGTTCCCATTGGATCGTTGTCACCGAAGATGGAGTCAGTTCCCATCAGTGCCAGGTCTGAACCGGAATCGAGAAGCACGTTGATTCCGTCCCCAGTTGCACCAGTGAAGTCTGTGTCTTCCAGTTCGACGAGACCAGAACTTGTGTTTTCAAGTTGAATGCGGACACCGTTGTCAGTGGCACCTGTGCCTGTGGTTTCTGCGAGCAGAACAGTCACGCTTGCGTTGTTGTCACCTTCGACAGCAACTGCGTCTGTGCCAGCGTCGTTGAAGCTTCCACCGACAACAAGTACGTCGGCAGCAGCATCATCAACGAGAACAGCCAAGCCAGCGTTGCTGGAGTTGTCTGCTGTGGTGTCAGTTGCAGTCAGGACGACTGAACCAGCCATAGAACCGACAACTTCAATGCCGTTTCCGCTGGTGGTGTCGTTGAATGAGCTGTTGTCGATCGCAACATTCATGTCACCTGCGTTTGTGACAGTTGTTCGAAGACCAGTTCCGTTTCCGTCAGCGTTGATGTCAACAATCAATGCATCAATTGTCGAGTTGTCGCTTGCGAGTTCGATTCCGAGCGAAGCTCCAGTGATCGCGAGATCAGGGAACTCAGTTGGATCGTTAGCGATCAGAACATCGAGGTCAGCTGTGTCTGTGTTGGAGATGGAGATTCCACGAGTTCCATTCATCCCGGTTGGATCGTCGATTCCGAACCCAACGTTGGTGATCGAAGCAACTCCCGAGACATTGGAAAGCATGATTCCATTGCCGGTTCCGGTGATGTCGCCACCGAGGATGTCGAAGTCTCGGTTGATCTCGTCGATGACAACATTCGTGATGTCCGAACCAACGATTGCACTTCCACCATCGGTGACAGTGTTCAGGCCGAGAATCGTGTTGTTGTTGGCAAGAGTGATCAGGTCAGCACCTGCATTTCCACCGATGAATGGATTGTTTCCATTTCCGCTGAAACCTGGCAGCTGAACGAAGACGCCTGGGAAGTTCGCGGTTTCGAGGAAGAACTCATGTCCTTGTCCAAGAACAATCTGGTTGTCTTCCAGGATGAGCCCATCGTTTGCGTTCAGCAAATTCGTTGGGCTTGTGTTTCCGCGATACGCCAGGATGATGTCGGCGTTCGGCATGTTGCTGGCAAGGTCGAGTTCGTTGAACGGATTCTCGAATGTTCCGTCTCCTCCACCGCCAGCTGTGTTGTCGACGTGGATGAATTCGTAAGGCAGATCATCCGCTGGGTTGATGGCCAGAACACGTCCCCGCTCGCTTGCGTATTCGAGTGTTGGAATTCGAGTACGGCGTCGGACTCGATCGTGCATCTGGGTATCAAGCGTGCGGTAGCGTGGCATGAATGAGAGCTGGCCACCGTTCAGTCGCAACTCAGCGTTGAAGTTGACAGTTGTTCCGAAACGATCATCGTCGGAAACTGTCAGGCTGAAGACAGCGTTGTTGAAGTCCGCTTGAACACGACCACTGGCTCCAGTGAAGTCGTTTTCTTCGGCAGCATCAAAGTGATAGACACCGACGTAAGCTGACAACCACTCCGCGTGTGGGATCGCAGTACCGATTTCTGCGTCCATCCCTTTCAACTGCTCTTCCACACCCTGCATTGCTCGGAATGCAAGATTCGGACCAGTGAACACGGGCTGTTGGGTCATCACAACGGGATCACCCACGTTGTTAATGCGGTCATTCCAGGGAACGTATCCATTGATCGTTGCCTGGACGTAATCGGTCATCCACTCACCACCGAGCGAAAACCCATCGTAACTATACCCGTTGGCACTCTGGTCCCAGGCTAAGAAGCCGTTCAGACCGACTGCTTGGGAATAGTCCATGATCATCCAGCGATGACCAATACCGGCGGTACCACCGACGATGGACTGTTCGTTTTGTTCGGTGATCCAGACCTGCCCTTCAAGGAAGGTCACTTCCCCCGGACCATAAAGTTCCATGGGCATGAATCCCCCGGCAGCAAAGTAGTCATTGCTGACACCGGGTCGATTCCCGAAGTCACCTCTGGCGAAGAGGAAACTCCGTGGGAATGCCATTGGCATGACAGCACTATAGAGGCTGCCACTGTGATACCCCGTTACGGATTCATCCGAAACGTAGGCCGTTTGCGCTGATGCGGGTCTTGGCATCAGCGCGAAACATAGTAGTCCGATAAGACAGGCTTTGCGCGAAGTCATTGGTTGCCCCAAAATTGAGACGGAGGCAGTCACGGACCCTTCCAACAGGGACCGATTGTGCCAGATTTTGCGGGTAAACGTATTTTTCCAGTTGATCCGACGGAGCCGGTCATATCAGTTATCGGCAGCCGATTATGCGGACTGGAACGGAAGTTCCGGGTGGGATAAAGAGAGGTGGGCTTTCCGGTAGTGACTCAAGGTGTTGAAGTACCGGAAGAAGGGTAGATTTGGTGAGAAACTGAGGATTGCGACGGTTTTAGAGTGAAAGTTCAATCCGGGTCAATATTTTCAGATTATTGATCAACCCCAAAAAATCAGATCGGCAAAAATTGCCATCGATCAGGCGGTGCCCCAGCTGATTCGCTGTTCAATCTGGCATGCATACCGATTCATGAGGAATCTCTCACATGCGGCCAGCGAGAACTTTTGCGGCTCGTGACATGATCGCAATGGAGCAATCGCTGATAGATAGCGTGCGATTCAAAGAGTGAGATCGATTCGGAAAACAGCTGCAAAACCGGCAGTAGTTGTCGAAAAGTTATTAGTGGAGCGGCGCAACAGCGCATTCAGGAACCGACCTGCGCGACTCTACTCTTCACTCTCTTGAATTGCCTCAGCGAGAGCGATTGCCGTCAGCAGTCCCCGGGCTTTGTTCAGCGTCTCCTGATACTCCGCTTCCGGCACGCTGTCAGCCACAATCCCCGCACCAGCTTGCACATACGCCTTGTTTCCGGTCATCACGAGCGTACGCAGTGCAATACAGGTATCCATATTCCCTGTGAAATCGATGTAGCCAACCGCTCCGGCATAAGGTCCGCGTCGATGTCGTTCGAGCTCATCGATGATTTCCATCGCTCGAACTTTCGGAGCACCGGAAACCGTTCCAGCTGGGAGCCCAGCCCGGAGAGCGTCGAGGCTTGTCAGCCCGTCTCGCAAATGCCCCTTCACATTCGAAGTGATGTGCATCACATGGCTGTATCGCTCGACAACCATCACATCGCTGAGACTGACAGTCCCGTAGTCAGCGATTCGCCCCACGTCGTTTCTCGCAAGGTCCACCAGCATTACGTGTTCGGCACGTTCTTTAGGATCTGCGACAAGTTCTTCCGCAAGCGCCTGATCTTCTGCCTCGGTTTCACCTCGCTTGCGAGTCCCAGCCAGCGGACGGATTGTGGTCTCACGATCTTCGACCCGGACCATAATCTCAGGGGAGCTTCCGACCAGTGTTGTCTTCGGCGTCTGAAGCAGAAACATGAACGGGCTGGGATTGACGACCCTTAATGCCCGGTAAACATCCAGCGGCGCAACACTCGTTTCCAACTCGAGTCTTTGACTGAGCACCACCTGAAAGATGTCGCCAGCTCGAATGTAAGATTTACACTTTTCGACCGCTTCGCAGTACTCAGCTTCAGAAAAGTTGGAAACCCAGTTCGAAACCGGATCAACTTTCGAAATCACATCAGGTACGGCCAGAGTTCCGAGAGGCTGCTGCAGCCGATGACACAGTTCGTCGACTCGTGAACACGCTTGCTCGTATTCCGTTTTGAGGTCGTCGGTGTCCGTTCGAGCATGAGCGACGACGATAATCGTTTTCTCTATGTGATCAAAAATGATCATCGACTCATAGAACGCGAATGACAGATCGGGAAGCTGTCGGTCGTCTTCCGGCGGCGAAGGCAGGTCTTCGCTGTACCTCACCACATCATAGCCAGCATAACCAACGGCCCCACCCACGAATCGCGGAAGCCCATGATGATGCTCGGACGGGTAGTTTTCGATCATCTCCGCGAGCGTCGCCAACGGGTCCGAAACAGTTTGTCGTTCGGTAACGCCATCTTGAGTCACCTCAAGTTCATTGCCGTATGCTTCGAGCCGTAAGTACGGATTCCCTCCGAGAAAGCTGTAGCGGCCAACCTTTTCGCCACCCACAACGCTCTCAAACAGAAACGCTTCACGCGACCAGTTTGCCTTACAGAATGCAGTGACTGGCGTGAGTGTGTCACTGTAGAGCTTTCGGAAAACCGGGATCAGCTTGGAATGAAACTGACTCGAGCGGAACTCTTCGAAAGTCGGCGTATGATGCATCATCAATCCTGGGTGAAAACGTTCAGTCGCAATGATAGCGACTTCAAAGGGGTCCTCAACGGACGTGTCTCCTCGAATTGACTTCACTCGCCACCGCAATAGAATTGCAAAAAATCAGAGCTTCATAGTCTTGCTGCGCCCATTGCTTGCAATGGCCACGCTTCGAAAGCTGCGGCAGGAACTGCAAAAATCGACGGAAATCTCTTTGAATCGAGGGTGTCATGAAGAAATGTCTACGATGCACAAAACAGGCGACCCTTCATATCACCGAACTGAAGAGCGGAAAATCTGTTTCCGTTCATCTCTGCGAACAATGTGCGAAAGACTATCTCAGCACCGTTGAAGTTGGGGGAATTCCCGATGACATCGATGATCCTCTGTCAATCGGCGGAGTCGGATCAATCGAGTCGGATACGCCTGAAGAGCGAGAACAGGCGTGTCCGCACTGCGGAATGACATTCAAACTCTTCCGCAGCCAGGGACGTCTTGGATGTCCAAATTGCTATGAATTGTTCCACAACCAACTCATTCCGATTCTGGAGAGCATTCATCACGGCGAAACGCAGCATGTTGGAAAGTTTCCGCCGAAGGTCTCCGATGATCGCCGTCAGCACTACGAGCTGATTCGTTTGAAGAACGAACTCAAATCAGCCATCGACGATGAACGCTACGAACTCGCCGCTCGATTGCGGGACCAGATCCAAACCATCGAAAGTGATTCCCCGTCTCCAGAGAGCACTTCGTAGGCGATCTTCTGTCCAACTCAGTCACCCACACGATTTCGTTGGTTCGGTGAATACAGCTTGATCTGCATCCTGAAGCTGCTCGAATTGACACGACAAACTGAAACAGGCCGAACGGTTCTCACACCGCTCGGCCTGTTTCGATTTTATAGTGGTTCGATCAATTCAGCCCTTTCTCAAGGGGCCGAAAGACTCCTCAGCGACAAAAGCGTCTCAATTCTTTTGTCTCTCAATCACCGAGAAAAGATTAAAGCACGGTGCGTGCCAGAGTCAGCTATTCTTTGGCTGTGCAATTCGTAAAAGTCTACTTTCAAATGTGTTACGCAATTCAGCGATGTTGCGATCGAATAGCAGCCGGTCAGATCCTTGTACAATCTACACGTCTCACAGCCGCGATTTGTAATTCCTGCGACACTTCTCCAACCACATTCGTCTCCGAAATTCGAGTTTGAAGACGGCGAATCGAGCCACTCTCGGTTCGACTCGTCTTTCAGGCTGAGACATTTCGAGCAAACGATCAGTCTCTCTCAGATATCCTTGATCGGGTGTTTGCTTGACGCTGCTTCTTGCTGTTCTGAAGTGTTGAGTAAGCCAACATTGCTCGCGCCGCAAGACAATCATCAAGTCCTTCAAATCGGGAGTGCATTTCCGTCAATCCGAGTCGTTCATCCTCTCGTTAGAATGAACGAAGGGCTGAGTGGCGCTTTGTAGGAGCCCATAAAAAAACCAAAGCCAGCAATTGCTTGCTGGCCTTGGAGAATCAGTAGTTTCAAAGCTTAGTCGACGAGTACTTTAAAGCGATTGTACACCCAGGAATCGGGGAAGTCTTCAAGTGGCTGCAATCCAAATAGACCTTCTGGTCTCTTCCCTGGCAGGGCCGAGGGGTGCCCTGTAACCACCCTACTGAGCCTCAATCCCGAGACTCAGAAACAACACCATTCCCACCAATCTCCTCTTTTACGTATCAACTTCAATTTTGCCCGGAAACTGAATCGCAGTCAGGACTATGCCTGGCGACGACGTCGCAGAGCAGGAACACCACCGAGAGCGGCGAAAGTTCCCCAAAGGATCATCGTACCTGGTTCTGGAACTGGTGCGAATGACATGTGCAAAGTGTCGACAGCACTAGGGCTTGGAGGAGTTCCCAAGCCAGTTGCTCCGATGATGACACCAATTTTGACGATGTCAGATGCGTCGATGCCAGCGAGGCTGACGGACAGACGAGTTGGAACTCCTGGAGGGCCAAGAGCTGGAAGTGAAGTCGTAGCACTAAGAACGCGTGCTCCGGACCCGTCTTCGACCCACAGGCCACCCATCCAGGTGCTGTCGTTGTCGTTTGAGAACTCAAGAGTCAGGTTGTTGTGGCCAGTTGCGTCGATTGCAACGTCAACACCGTAAAGGATGTCGTAAGCGCCACCGAAAGTGGATCGGGCATCCTGTTGAATCCCCTGAATTCCACCCATAGGTGTACCATCATCATGAGTTCCAGCAGTGTTGAAGAACCCAGACAGAGTGACTGGAGTTCCGGTTGCGCTGTCGAAAGACAACGCAGCAAGCTGAGCTTGCGTAAAAGTGATGTCAGCGTTTGCTGCTTGTCCGACGGACAAAGCGAGCATAGCTGCAGCGAAAATGCCAAGTTTGTTCATAGTTCATTTCTCCAAGGTGCAACGAGAACTCTTCCAAAATTTCCCAATCTGGGTGTACCCGGAAACGGCCCGGGGTGGGATTCTGCCTAATTTACCATGACCCCCTCTATCAATGTCCAGTCAATTGGATTGGAATTGGAAATAAATTTCAGAATTCCGAACTCCTGAATTGACAGCAGCCGATTCGTGAACGGGGGTAAGGCCTGTTGGACGTGATGTAAACATTGCAGAGCATAGAGCTTAGGTATATTTGGCAGTCTTGGAGGTGATGTGAAGAATGTGTTATGGATCGGTGTTTATGGATTTGTTCGGGTGGCCTCCCCGAAGAGAAATTCCGACAGTGTCGACGAAATTCCACCTTGACCGTTGCCTCACAGCGACAAATTGCCCGACTTGAACCCGAAAGTCCGGTTGTAAGGCTATCTGGTAATTTGGGGAGTTTTACCCAATGACATTCGCAGTAATCACCTCCTGATCGAGTACGAACTCTCCAGAGGTCATTGGATGATTGCCGGATCTGACAAGCAATTGCGTTGAGAAGCGGGTCAAGAGTCCGCTCGTCAGCTCTGTGCACGGTCGATCAGAAGCAGCGATTCGAGTGTCTTTAACGGCCTGATACACAAGAAAGCCCTCAGACTGACTCTAAATAGAGAGAGCCTGAGGGCGACCGATGATTGAAGAACGTCCGATCGCAGCTTTGGACGACGAATGCTGCGTCGGCAATGCTGTGACTGTGACGCGTAGAATCGAGTCTAACTCGCTTCGCGGAGGCGAAGTGATGGTGTTTCGATGGTGACGACGGTATTGGGCGGGACGCTTTTCGTCAGCCAGACACTCGCTCCGATTACCGAATTGGTTCCGACAACCGTTTCGCCGCCGAGGATGGTCGCATTGGCATAAATCACCACTCCATCTTCGATTGTTGGGTGACGCTTTGTGCCACGAACAAGGTTTCCGTCGCTGTCTTTGGCAAAACTCAACGCCCCGAGAGTCACACCTTGGTAAATTTTGACCTTGGTTCCAATCTCACATGTTTCGCCAATCACGACTCCCGTTCCATGATCTATGAAGAATGATGGACCGATCTGAGCTCCGGGATGAATATCAATTCCGGTCTGGTTGTGCGACCACTCTGACATAATCCGGGGGATGAGCGGAATGCCTTGCCGGTAGAGTTGATGGGCGATGCGGTGCACCGTGACGGCTTCGAGGCCGGGGTAGCAGAAGATAATTTCGTCCAGTCCACTTGCAGCTGGGTCACCATCATAAGCTGCTTCAACATCCGTCACGAGCAGATGTCGCAAGCTTGGAATCGATTCAAGAAACTTGATCGCTTCCTGCTGGCCGCGGGCTTCGAAGTCCATCAGCTTGCGTCGATCACAGTCTTTTCCGTACTTCAGGTCATATTCATAACGCAAGGCTCGAGCAAACTGTTGGGTCAGCTTGTCATGCAGAGAATCGATCAAGTCGCCGACGAAATAGGTCACATTTCCCATGTGAAGAGTCTGTCGGCGGCGATAGCCGGGATAGAGAAGTTCTTTTAAGTCATCGATGATTTCGACGACGATCGCCGAGCTGGGGAGCG
The DNA here is from genome assembly GCF_040717535.1 of Thalassoglobus sp. JC818. NCBI lineage: Bacteria > Pseudomonadati > Planctomycetota > Planctomycetia > Planctomycetales > Planctomycetaceae > Thalassoglobus > Thalassoglobus sp. JC818. Next base: position 117,240 of record NZ_JBFEFI010000009.1, on the reverse strand, counting down.
GGCAATGACCGAGATGATTGATTCTCCCGATTTCTTGATAGCTCTCGACGATTCGGTCGGTCAGTGTGTGCAGTTGTTCTTTGAGGCGAAAATCGGCAGCCATGGAACTGTCCCTGAGAAGATTGAGCGAAGCAGAAGAATAAGCCAAAGCATCTTTCCGACCCGACGTCAGGTCATTGACCGAGCGTTCAGGTGAGAGCAATTTCTGACAGGCAGAAATGCGAGTCGACCGGCCTCACGCCGGTCAGCAACAGTCACAGCAGACTGCGAATTTCATCTTCTGCCTCAGTTCAATTCGGTCGGAATCAATCGACAGCGGTACGCTCATCGTAGAGTCCCTGGAAAAAGGATTCTGGGAGGTTCTCTTCATGGGCGGACGACTTGCTCAGCGAACCTGTCAAAAATTGTAAGACCCGCAGATTCAGACAATCAAGCATCTGAATTTGTTCGCGAACCGATTTGGACCGGAATTGACCGCGTGGTGGAACAACTGGTTCGGGAAAGTCATCACCGTTTGCTCGAAGCATCGGCACTGAATACCGGCAGAATTTGATCGATTCGCAGCACCATTCTGGAATGCACGACTCTTGCAATCGGGTTAGCGCTATTGATTCGCCGGCTTCCCCATTTTTCCACAAGGTTGTGGTGTCACTCTCTTCGCTGACCGCCCCCAATCCGTCGATGAAACTGATATCTCCCGACGACCGGCAGAAATGACCGGAGAAGAACCGAAGCCCAACCTGTTGCCATGGCGATCAGGGGATGTCGATCGATGGCTGGCTGAGACCGACGAAGTGCGTTCGGTCTCGCGTAGTGACTAATCATGCTAGTAACCAAGCAAAACAATCAGAATTCGGAGGCCTGTTACTGGTCGATGGCGCGAGAACCGTGGCCTTCGACGCTGTTCATTCTCCCAATGCTTCTCGTTTACGAAATGGGAGTCGTCTTCCACTCCAGTCTGGCTGCTCATCGTAACGGCGCTGACCTTTGGATTCGTCAAGTCGGGAATGAGGTGGGATGGGGGGCGCCGTTCCTCGTACCCATTCTCGCTCCGCTCTGCCTGTTGTCCTGGCAACTCATCGCTCACCGATCATGGAGTTGTAAGCTGGAAACAATTCTCGGGATGCTGGCAGAGAGCCTGATCTTTGCGATGGTGCTCATCTTCCTCGGACAGCTTCTGGCACTCTCTTTTCCGATGGATATCAGCGGCGAACCGGAGGAAGCAGTCACTGCGACGACTCAGCTGATTGCGTTTCTCGGGGCGGGGCTGTACGAGGAAATGATTTTCCGGATGATGCTGATTCCGGTTGTCTTCATCGGGCTGCGTTTGTGCCGCGTTCCGCGTCTCTTCTCATTGATCCTGGCAATTGTTGCTTCAAGCTGGATGTTCGCAACGGCACACTACGTCGGGCCACTTTCGATGTTTTCGCCACAAGTGTTGTTGAACACAACTCAGACCATCGTCGACAATCCCGACTTCTGGTTCAGCTACGTCTTTCGATTGATCGCCGGTGGGCTGTTTGGAGTCGTTTTCTGTCTTCGAGGTTTTGGAATCGCGGTCGGCAGCCACGTTTTGTACGACGTGTTTGTGGGGATCATCCTAATGAGTGCTCTTTAGGAGTGATGTAAGACAGCCTCGTTGTCCTTGTCGTTATTCAGTGATGTAAAACGTTGACAATCCACGCCATTCGGTTTACTTTGCATTGCAAAGATAGTCGAACTGGTGTCCGCACATGAACTATGATGACGCGCTTCGTCGCATCGAATCGATCGAAACGGCTCTGAGTCGAACGACCTGGTTTCGTGGGTATCGGTCGCGACTGGTTTTGTTGTCAGCGATCAGTGGTTTGTTGGGAGTACTCGGGCAATCGCTGGTGATCTCATCCGATCACTCCCCTGCCCGGTTTGTTTACTACTGGGCGACAATTGCGATTTTGAATCTCGTGATCGCAGGAGCGGTTTTGGTTTGGCGGAGTCGCACGATTTCGACTCGAAGTGATCGGAAACTCTTCAGATCCGCAATGCTTGCGATGTTCCCGTCGCTGTTGGCGGGTGCTGGAGTCACCTTCGCAATTCTGAAAGTTGCAGAAGATCAGATCTGGATGCTGCCTGGACTCTGGGCGATTCTTTTCGGCTTGGGGGTTTGTGCATCGCAGTTTGTTTTGCCGCAGTGGACGCTGTTGAGCGGTGCTTATTACATCCTCAGCGGAAGCGCGGTGCTGTCTTGGGGAAGCAGACCGCTCGACGGGACAGAGATGGTGGTCACCTTCGTCGTGGGTCAGGCACTTAGCGCGTTCATTCTTTATTGGACACTCGAACGACCATCGCTTTCTGCGGGAGGAGCCCATGACTGAGTCAGGAAGATTTGCGTTTGAGGGGCTTGACCGCATGATCCATGAGCGAGCACGCTTGGGGATCATGACCTCACTCATGATGTCCCCCGATGGAATTCCGTTTCCTGAGTTGAAGGAACTGTGCGATCTGACTGATGGAAACCTGAGTCGGCATCTCAAGGTTCTCACGGAAGGTGGGCTGATTGAATTGAATAAGAGCGGCTCGGGCCGAACGAAACAGACACTCGTGCAAATGACGTCATATGGACGCGAGCAATTCTTAAGCTACCTCTCAGAGTTGAAGAGTGTTGTTGAGGAAGCTTCCACCGCCGCTGAGCATTTTCCCAACACGACGAAAGTCCAACCAATCCCGGGGGTTTAATTCCGCACGCTGTGCCCTTCGTTCCCTCTGAGATTCAGAAGGTTCACGAATTACGTTCGTTTGCTCGATGTCAATTAACCAACTCCAACATTGCAGTCATCATTTGCACTTATACTTTGCAATACCAAGTAAATTGTAATCCACGTTTCCAGTTCGTTATGGTTCAGTAGTGGAGAAGTTCGATGCCTGACGTATCCAAGGGATCTTCAAGATCGGAGTGCCAGAAATCCTATGACGTGGTCGTGATCGGGGCTGGGCTCGCTGGGCTGGAAGTCACGCGAAGGCTGGCCCAACTGGGACGAATTGTGTTACTGGTTGACGCGAAACAAGACCTTCGCCAACGGGTCCACACGACCGGGATTTTTGTCCGCAGGTCCCTCGAAGATTTTTCGTTCCCCGACGAACTGCTCGGCCCGCCGATTCGGGACGTCTCGCTTTATTCTCCGAGTGGAAAGTCCTTCTCCATTCAAAGCCCGCACTGTGAGTTTCGAGTCGGGAAAATGGGGCAACTCTATTCCAGGATGCTCGAAGACTGTCAAAGCGAAGGTGCCCAAGTCCGTTTAGGGACGAGATTCTCCGGCATCGAGTTATCGCCTTCGGAATGTCTCAAGGCAGTCTCAAGTGACGAGGGCTACGACATCGCTCTTCAGTCTGCCAACATAACCGATCGCATCCGCACGCGATTTTTGATCGGGGCAGATGGCGTCGACTCCCGAGTCGCTCGGGCTCTGAATTTAAGCCAGAACAAGCGCATGATCGCTGGCGTGGAGAAGGTCTTTGAGAGCATAAGTAACTGCGAAGCTCCGAGAATGCATTGCCTGATCGATCCCAGACTTGCACCGGGGTATCTGGCCTGGGTGGTCGACGATGGTGAAGAAGTCCACGTGGGGGTTGGTGGGAACCCTCAACGATTCTCCCCGGTTCAGGCACTCGAGGAGTTCGAATCATGGAATCGGCGCTGGATGGGCGTACCCTGTGGTCGCTTAATTGAAAAGCGTGGCGGGCGCATCCCAGTCGGCGGGCTCTTGCCGCAAATCGGTAGTCCCCGCGGCCTGCTCGTTGGAGATGCTTCCGGAGCGGTCTCTCCTCTCACAGCTGGAGGGCTTGACCCGTGCCTTCGACTGTCGCAGTTTGCAGCGGGTGTTGTCGATGATCTGCTCGATGGAAACCTCAATGACATTACCAAGTTGTATCACTCTCGGATCTGGAAGCGACGCTTTTTGAAACGAAAGATGTTGAGAACGATTCTGGAATCAATTCGCAGCCGTTCGATGATAGATTTCGGTTGGTTACTACTGCAAACTTCTCTGGGGAGAGCCTTCACGCAACGAATTTTCTTCGGTCGCGGTTCTTTCCCGGATTCGCCTTTCCATCGAATCACAAACGAAGATTCTCAGAAATTGGTCACGGCATTTCCGGGACAGCTGCGGGGAATGGATCTGGGAAGATGATTGCGAGAAAACTCTCTCTCGTTTAATCTGGCGATCTCATTTCTCAACGAAGTTCTTCAGCTAGATCCGCCAACACTGTGTCATTGCTGACTTCACAACCAGAATTTGAAAGACTTTGCGAACGAATTCGAAAAGCAGGTCTCGTTGCATTCGATACCGAATTCGTCTCCGAATCGTACTATCGACCGAAGCTCTGCCTGCTCCAATTCGCAGTCGATGACGTCATTTGTGCCGTCGATCCCTTGCGCGTCGACAATCTGACGTCCTGGTGGGACATCATGATTGATGACGAAACCACCGTAGTGGTGCATGGCGGACGCGAAGAGATTCGTTTTTGTCAGTTCGCGACAAACGATCGACCGCGCAAACTGGTCGATACGCAGATTGCTGAGGGCCTTCGCTCACGTGGGTATCCGCTGTCTCACACGAATCTCGTTTCGAGAGTGCTCGGAAAGAACGTGAAGCACGGGAAGGAGACACGCACGGACTGGGAACGTCGTCCGCTGCTGGACAGACAGCTTAGTTATGCTCTCGATGACGTACGCTATTTGCGAGAAATCTGGCAGACGCAAGCTGAGTCATTGGAAGCGGCCGGTCGCTTGAACTGGGCGTTGAGCGAATTCGAGAGATTCGTCCAAACCATCATCGGGGAAGAAGATCGTGACGGTTGGCTAAAGCTTCCCGGGTATTCGCGGCTCAGTCGGCGCGATATGGGAACCGCTCGCGATTTGTTTCTTTGGCGTGACAGACTCGCTGAAATTGAAAACAAACCCGCCCGCAGAGTTCTAAGAGATGATCTGTTGGTCGACGTCGCCAAGCGTCATCCAAAGACGGTCAAAGAACTCAACATGGTTCGCGACATGAACCGGCGAGATTATCAGCGTCACGCAAAAGATATTGTCGACGTTGTGAAAGAATCGCTGGAGAGCCCTGACGAGGATCTTCCGGTCTCAACCAGGAACACCAGCTACCCGTCGCAAGACGAAGTGCTGGCTCGAATCCTGGGACTGGCGCTGGCAAACCGTTGCCAGGAACTCGGCTTTTCCATGCCGCTTGTCGGGACAAGTGCGGATCTCAAAGAATTGGTTCGCTGGCACGTCTTCGATAAGCGACAGGGACCAACTCCTAAACTCTTCGATGGATGGCGCGGAGAAGTCTGCGGAAGCATTCTCATCGACGTGCTCGATGGAAACGTGACCCTTCGCGTCGCTGATCCAACGTCAGAGAATCCGCTCAGCTTCGACGTCGATCGATAAAACAGCCCACAGAATGAGGGCTCAATCGAAGATGGTCTCTCGCGATTGTCTGATCCAGGCCGAGTTAGTGATCCTCTTCCCGCGAGCACCTCAGTCACAAAACAACTGAGATGCCCAATCTAGAGCAGTTTCATCTAGTCTTCAGTCGGTCGATTCCGATTCGACCAGTTGCCTGCAGGGTCGGAACCTCGAACGAGAACGCCCTTCTCGTTCCATCCCAGACCAGCGACGACGTCCGTTGAAGCGTACCGAAGCGTCAGTCCACATCGGCGACGATCGCTCATGTTCGCTTCGGATCCATGGAGCAGCAGATCGGAGTGAATTGAGATTTCGCCCGCTTTCAGCTCGTCGTAAACAACGTCGCCGTATTGCTCCGGATTCTCGACGGTTTGGTTCAGGACGTTGTGGTCGCCGGGCGCACTTGGCCGGTAGGTCAGATGTCCGGAGTGGTGACTTCCGCCGATGAATTTCATGCAGGCGTTTTCGATATCCGCATCATCGATCGCTAGCCAGACTGTCACAGCTTTGGATGGGCTGAGCGGCCAATAGCTCGCATCTTGATGCCAAGCGACTGCTTTCCCGTCTCCGGGCATTTTGCAAAAGAAGTGAGAGCCCCAGCCGACAACATTCTCCCCGAGGATGTCGCTGACAGCTTCCACAATTCGGCTGTCCGTCAGGATGTCGTAAACGTTTCCATACTTCAGGTGGGCGGAACTGATGGAATAGCTGTCCCCGCCGGATGCGATGACTTTATTCAGAAGGTCATCGAAGTAACTCCTCATTTTGGTGACTTCCGCGTCATCAAAAATCGGAATCGGCCGAACGAAGCCGTTCTCATTGAAGTGTTCGACTTGATCCGCAGTCAGCCGTGACGGATTCTGGACCGTGCTGGGATGAAACTTGAGATCCCGATCCATCGAGTCGAGCTCGTCCTGGCCAGGCAGAATTTGAAAGTTGGTTTTGTCGGCGTTCATGTGGCTTCCATTCAATTCAAGACACAAGTCTGACAATATGGTAGTGTTGTTGACATCCGGAAAGAAATCGAAGTTTGTCGGATTCTGATATGTTTTCAAAGTGTCGAGAACGCGCCGGTCGGATTGGCGCAACCGCGATCGTGGGCATGCTCTTCGTTCTGCCAACAGAATCATTCTCGCAGCAGAACGCAGATGTGGATGGGCTCGCGGGATCTGCTCAAGAGATCGAGTTCTTCGAGAAGAAAATCCGCCCGATTCTGGTGGAGCACTGCTACGAGTGTCATTCGGCCGACTCAAAGTCGCTTCGCGGCGGGCTTCTCGTCGATCACTCCGCAGGGTTGCTGGAAGGAGGAGATTCCGGACCCGCACTGGTTGCAGGGAATCCCGCTGAGGGAACGTTGATGGAGGCACTTCGATATGAAACATTCGAAATGCCTCCTCGACAAAAACTCCCGGACGAGGTGATCGCCGATTTCGAAGAATGGATTCGCAGTGGAGCGGTCGACCCGAGAACAGCCGCTTCGACTCGACACGATCGAGCGGGCATCGATCTCGAAAAAGGAAGAGAGTTCTGGAGTTTCCAACCACTCAAGCGACCGGTCCCTCCTTCGACTGAAAACTCAAGCTGGCCAGAGAGCGATATTGACCGATTCGTCTTGGCGCGACTGGAAGCTGAAAACCTCGAACCACTGCCGCCAGCGAATGATCTCACCCTGCTCCGCCGGTTGTACTTTGATCTGACGGGATTGCCTCCGTCGGTCGAGGAGATTCATCAATTTGAGGCAGACAGCAGCGAGAGTCGGATCGAGAATGTTGTCGATCGACTGCTGGAGTCTCCGGAATTTGGTCGACACTGGGGGCGGCACTGGCTCGATCTCGCTCGCTACTCAGACTCGACAGGCGGCGGCCGCTCCATGCTTTACGGATCAGCCTGGAGGTATCGCAATTACGTCATCGATGCATTGAATCGAGATACTCCGTACGACGAATTTGTGCGTCAGCAGATTGCTGGTGATTTACTGGAAGCTGATGATTATCAGGAGCGACAGCGACAACTTGTCGCCACGGGTTTCCTCGCTCTCGGACCACACAATTATGAAAACCAGGACAAAGAACAGCTGCGGATGGACATCGTCGACGAGCAGGTCGACACCATTGGCCGCGTCTTTCTGGGAATGACCATCGGTTGCGCGCGCTGCCATGATCACAAATTCGATCCAATCCCCACAGCCGACTACTACGCGATGGCTGGCATTTTTCGGAGTACACAATCGGCAATTGATGGGAACGTCTCCAAATGGGTGACGACAGCTCTTCCTCAGTCGCCTGAAGTTGAAAACACTCGACGACGAATCGAAAAAGAAATCGCTCACGTTCAGAAGCGAATTCAAAAGTTGTCGACGACTCTGGAACACCTGGAAGCGGAACTGCCGCGAATTGTTGTCGATGATCCACAAGCCATGCTGTCTGGTCGCTGGAAGACGAGCGAGTCCGTAGGAGGCTATGTCGGTGAGGGGTATCAGTTTTCCGATGATCCCACAGCGCGCGCGAGATTTGTGATCCCCACGGACGAAGCTCGCTATGAAGTTCAGATCAGCTATACCTCGCACGCAAATCGTACTCCGCACGGAAAAATTGTCGTCGCTTCAGCTGGAGAGACGGAGACCTTTGAAGTCGATCAGCGTCAGCCGCCTCAACTTGAAGGGGCATATCAGCCTGTCGGTGAAGTGCAATCTTCCGGCGAAGTCCATCTAACAATCGAGTCTTCCGGCAAAGGCATGACGATTGTTGATTCTGTTCGACTGATCAAAAAGCCAGATCCTCAATCTGAGTCTTCAGACAATCTCGATCTAAGCGAGAGTGCTGTTCAATACGAACGCACAAGCCGCGAGTTAAACGGGTTTCGTGCGGAACTCGAAGAACTGACAAAACAGCTTCCGGAGCCGGGACCGCTTGTGATGTCCGTCTCCGACGAAGGTGAAATCAGCGACTACGCGATTTGCATCCGGGGCAATGTGCATCAACTGGGAGAACCGGTCCAACGTGGTTTTCTGTCAGTCATTGCTGAAAGAGGACAGAAACTCCCCGGTGACCAAAGTGGACGACTGGAGCTGGCGAATTGGATCGCGAGCCCCGACAACCCATTGACCGCACGTGTCTACGTAAACCGCATCTGGCATCATCTCTTCGGGTCAGGTCTGGTGCGAACCGTGGACAATTTTGGGTTACCGGGTGAGGTTCCTTCACACCCCGAATTGCTCGATCATCTGGCCATGGACTTCATCGAAGGAAATTGGTCCACAAAAAGTCTGATTCGCAAGATTGTTCTGAGTCGCACATATCAGCTTTCGTCCGACATACCTGAACTGAACCATCCCGACCCGGATAACCGCTTGTTCTCCCGGCAGAATCGTCGGAGATTGACTGCTGAATCGATTCACGATGCGTTTCTGATGTTCAGCGGAGAGCTGACGTTTTCAGCTGTGGAAGACTCAGTTCGTCCCGAGACGAAATCCGAGTACGGCTATCAATTCGAATTCGGAACACGTGCTGTCTACCTCCCCGTCTTCCGAAACCGTTTGCCGGATTTGATGGGCGTGTTCGACTTCCCTGATCCCAATCTGTCGGTTGGAAGACGTGTTTCAAGCACGGTTTCGCCACAATCTCTGTTCCTGATGAACAGTGAATTTGTTCTCGATCGTGCGAACGCGACTGCGGAGCGAGTTCTCGAACACGAAAGTTCGGTTTCTGATCGACTGCGGTGGGTTGGGCTACTCATTCTCAACCGTGAACTCTCTGAAGAAGAAGAGCATTTGCTTGTTGATGCAGTCGCCTCCGATCCTGATTCAGTCGATCGCTGGTCAGCAGTCTGCGCCACGCTCATGCGCAGCATCGACTTCCGTTACCTCCGGTAAGTCCAATTTCATGGCGGCACTGAGGTCGCCGACTTTCTGCTCGCACGTCCGAGCGAAGGGAAAATTATCCACGACGACGTGAGGTCTCGCTGTCATTGAATCGACAGCAAGGTGGCATTGTCTCTCATCGTTCAGTTTCGGCTTCGAACTTCAGATTCTGACGATTTCGAGTCTGTGAGATAAACAATTTGATTCAGATTCTTAGCGCTGCCGGTGAATCGATGATCGACCTGAATCGCGGCTCGTCGTTTTTGAGGCGTCGTAACGTCCGACAGGTCAATTCTTTGAGACGTTTGAGCTACGCGCGGCTCTGGTCTGATTGTAGTGATGGCATGGGTTCTGCGGTCATTAGCGAATGCAATGATTGCAGCGGTTGAATGGAGTCTTGGGTAGACGTCTTACTAGTAAAAGAGGGGGCGGTGGCGGAGCGATGTGCGGCTTGGGCGGAGATTCTCCACATCGAGATTGACCCACTCTGGCAGCACAGGAGAAGACGCATGTCGGGCGACCTGAGAATCCGAAGACTTTGCGAATTCGGGGCAATCCTCGAGAAACTGGCTTTGTGATCACGGTCTTCCTGGAACCGGGTCGTTTCGATCACTGGCAATCAGATTTCTTGAGGACCCCCCTTTACTCCCTTTGCAATTCGCATTTCTCTGTGACCGAGATTCCTCGTGAGGCATAAAATGGCCAACTTCCTGAAGCAGCTGTTGTCAGACGAATCCGGGTTTGTTGTTTCTTCCGAACTTGTTCTGGTTGGAACGATCGCGGTCACGGGAACGCTCGTCGGCCTCGTGGAAGTTCGCAATTCAGCTGTGAACGAACTCAACGATCTGGGCGACAGCCTGGAGAATCTCAACCAATCGTACTGCTACGGCGGTCTTGCTGGTTGTCGGTCAGCGACAGCTGGCTCTCAATTCATCGATCAAGTTGATGTGATCGAAGAGAGCGACTTGAATGTCATTTACGAACAGCCCTCCGAGCAAACGTCTGTCGAGGGCTCTTCGGCTATCGAACAATCCGGACCAATTCGATTTCCGACTCCTATTCGCACACTCCCGCCGACACCAGAGTACATTCAGATCGATCGAGTTCCGACAGCTGAAATCACTGACTCGATCTAAACACGGGCATCGATGCATTTGGGCTCGTCTCGAACACACACGTTGTGTGCGAGGTCGAAAGCATAGCGATTTCGTTTCACCGTGGTACGATCATCGTTTCGTCGATGACTTCGTCCGCTGTAATATCCAATCGTTATGAATTCGCCCCCCACGAACCCGATTCTGAAATCTGGTGATCGTATCCTCTTTTTGACTGGTCGCCTGGCTGAAAACCTGGTTCGGCGGGAAGTGGAAGCGATCACTTCAGATGCAGAGTTCTCAGGCGAAATACACGTTCTCGGAATTTCCGTCGCTGCGCTGATGCATGTTGACTGGCTCCTGAAGAAGCTTCCTGAAAATCTCGGTCAGTACGATGCAGTCATCGTGCCCGGTTTGTGTCGGGGAGATCTGGCAGAACTCACCGAACGCTATGGAATGCAATTTCTGAGAGGACCGAAGGAGATTCAAGAGCTTCGAAACTTTCTCGGCCGGGGATCGAACCCTCCTCCTTCCCTCGAAGCCTTTGATATCGAGATCATCGCCGAGATCAATCACGCACCGCTTAAGACGCGTGATGAAATACTGACTCTGGCCGATCACTATCGAAATTCCGGAGCTGATCGAATTGATCTGGGATGTGTGCCGGGACAATCCTGGGATGAAATCGATGCATGTGCTCAAGAGCTTTTGCAGGCAGGCCATCGGCTGTCAGTTGATAGTTTCGAACGTCACGAAGTCGAGTTGGCAGTCGCTGCCGGTGTTGATCTGATCCTTAGTTGCAACTCAAGTAATCTCGACTGGGTCTCCGGGCTGGGAGCTGAAGTCGTCGCGATTCCTGACGATCCACAGAATCTCGACAGTCTCTGGAGAACGATCGATGCTCTCGATCGAAAGAACTGTAGATTTCGCATCGATCCCATTCTCGAACCAGTCGGGTTCGGGTTCTCTCAATCGCTCGCTAGGTATTATGAAACTCGCCGGCGACTTGAGAGTTGTGACGTGATGATGGGGATCGGAAATGTGACCGAACTCAGCTCCGTCGACAGTAGTGGAGTCAATTTTTTGCTCGCTGCGATCTGTCAGGAGCTTTCAATCAACAGCGTACTGACGACCGAAGTGGCTCCCTGGTGTCGGTCGTCGGTCAAAGAGTTTGACATCTCACGTCGAATGGTGAAGTACGCCATCGACGAACGCACACTCGCAAAGCGGATCGATGCCGACTTGTTGATGTTGAGAGACGAACGAGTCGCGACGATGGGGCCGGAGGAGCTCGAAAGTCTTGCTGCCCAACTGCGTGATTCAAACTTTCGAATTTTCGTGGAAGGTGGCAAGCTTCACATGATGAATCGCGATGGATATTGGACTGGGACCGATCCGTTCGAACTATTCGACGATCTGGAACAGGCGGGCGTTTCCATCGACGCGACACATGCCTTTTATCTCGGATACGAACTCGCGAAGGCTGTGACAGCGATGACGCTGGGCAAGCAATATAGACAGGATGAAGCCTTGAGTTGGGGCTTTCTGACGATCCCTGAAACCAGCGCGGTCGATCGACGCCATCAACAACGCAAACGTGGTTTACATAAGCATGAATAGGCTGCCGATCGTACTGGAGCTGAGTCCGGTTCCCGATGTCGCTGACGCCCTACAAGAGTTCTCGGAATCACGAGATCTTTTGCTTCTGGAGAGTGCGCGACGTGATCGCAAGCTCGGCCGTTATTCGTTTCTTTGCTTCGAACCTGAACAGGTTTTTGAACTGGAAAATGCGAGCTACGGATGCGATCCCTTTGAGCAGATTCGTGAGTTGAGTCGATTATCTCAAGTCGAAACGATTCCGGATCTGCCTCCGTTTCAGGGAGGTTTCGCGGGGTTATTGAGCTATGAGTTAGGTCAGGCCTGGGAAGAACTTCCCGACACGAAAGCGAACGAAGCTCGGTTTCCGGATCTAGTCGTCGGAGTTTACAGAACCGTCATCGCCTGGGACCACGAACTGGATCGATGTTGGGTTTTCAGCCACGGAGATTCCAAGCTGAATGGTCAATCGCAAGTTCGCTCTGCGACGGAGTGTGCTGAAGAAATTCGCAAATGTCTCAACTCATTAGATGGACTGAAGAGTCGGTCGGAACGGGTGAGTCCTTCAACACTAGATCGAGAGAGCGGGTTGGATTTAAGCGGATCGCTTCGAAGTAACTTTACGAAGGAGCAATATCATCAAGCAGTTCAGAAAGTGATCGATTACATTTATGCTGGAGACTTATTTCAGGCAAATCTCTCTCAGCGGATGACAGCTGAAGTTGAAGCAACTCCCGTAGAGACCTATTTACAGCTTCGAGCAGTTAATCCAGCTCCGTTTGCGGGTCTTTTTCAGCATGATGACTGGGCAGTAATTTCATCATCTCCTGAGAGATTTCTTCAGAAGTGCCAGGATCGAGTCTGGACACGGCCGATTAAAGGCACGCGTCAAAGGTATCCGATTCCGGAAGCAGACTTATTCACTCGAGAAGAGCTGCGCGAAAGTTTAAAAGACCAGTCCGAGAATTTAATGATCGTTGATTTGCTTCGCAACGATTTATCGCGAGTCTGTCTGCCGGGCACCGTGAAAGTCCCGGAACTTTGCAGCATCGAAACTTACGAAACTGTGACCCATCTTGTTTCGGAAGTAACGGGTCAGCTTCGCAAGGACGTTGATTTCTGGGATCTGATTCAAGCGACATTTCCTGGTGGATCGATCACTGGAGCTCCGAAGATTCGTGCGATGGAGATTATCTCCGAGCTCGAAGGGGTTCCACGCGGAGCGTATTGCGGAAGTTTCTTCTACTGTGGATTCGACGGAACTGCCGACAGCAGCATTCTGATTCGGACAATGACCCAACGCGGCAGGTCGTTGTCGTTCTCTGTTGGGGGTGGAATCGTCGCCAGTTCCAGCCCTTCCGCTGAATATGAAGAGACACTTCACAAAGCTAAGGGAATGATCGAGTGCGTCAGGCGATTGATCGAGATGAATCAATCTCGTGAGGAATCGATTTAACGATCTATGAATGATGGTTTAGAGCATTTTCTGAATTTGTGTGCGCGATCTCGCACGAGCAAGCACAGCCTTTTAACTTATGAAACAGTGCAAGCGAGTGCACAGGAAAGAGCAACTTGCTCTAGTAATCGAGGCTGGCTCCTCCTTCGACTTCGATTCCCTGACCGGTGACAAAGCTTGAATCTTCGGTCGCCAGAAAGAGTGCAACCTTTCCGACTTCCTGTGGGCTGGCCATTCTTCCGAATACTTGGAGTTCAGAAACACGCTTCAAGGCGGACTCTGGATCGGGCAACGTGGCTGCCCAGTCCCGCATGAGAGGAGTGTCGACGTTGCTCGGCAGAATCGCGTTGACTCGAATTCCCTGTGGACCCAACTCGACCGCAAGCGATTTCGTCAGGCTGAGCTGAGCGCCTTTTGTGGCTGCATAAGCAGAGGATTGATCCTGCCCGAGGACAGCGGTCATGGAACTCATGTTGACGATCGTTCCCTTCGTTTTTCGAAGATGCGGAATCGCATACTGAGCTCCGAGGTAAGTGCTGATGAAGTTGATTCGCAAGAGCGATTCGAGATCAGAAAGCTTCTGTTCATCGATGGGAGTGGCCGGTGGATGCACGCCTGCATTGTTGACGATGCAATCGATTCGCTCAAACTGCTGGGCGACAGCTTCGATTGCGTTTCTCAGTTGTTCGGGATCTGAGACGTCACATTTTCGAAAGACGACTGTTCCCGTCGTGGACGCGGTCAGTGACTCCGCCAGCTGTTCGCCGTCCTCCTGAGCGATATCGAGGATGGAAACAAGGCCTCCCTCTGATGCGAAGACTTCTACACAGCCTTTACCGATTCCGCGGCTTCCTCCGGTGACGATGACTGAGCGCCCGGCGAAACGCCCTTGATGCCCTTGTTCCATAGTTCTGCTTCTCCGGATCGTATCGATTCGAGTAACTGATAAGGGTTGTGTTGCGTTCGAGAAACATTTGACGAACGTCGGCGGTGATATAACGTTGAAGGGTGGCATTGTTGTGTTTGTGTGGCAAGGGATCCACTCCTGCACGACTTGTCGATAAGAACGGCGCGGATCACTCACTGATGGAAGTATTCCAACATGGCGAAACTGGATGACGTCAATTTCGACTTTGATGATGAGTCAACCAAACCGGGAAGCACTGAACGCCCGGCCGGTGTTCGCCACTCACAGGGAGCCCGCGCAGCTTCATCAGACAGAGATGCGATTCGCGGAAATGTCGAACTTGAAGAACTGTTCGATCGCGTTCAGAACCTGCTGGGAGATGCGCGAGGGTCCGATCAGAATTTCATTCCTCCCATTCCCGAAAACCTTGAACAGACCAAACTGAACTCGGATGAAGTCGAACGCCTCGTCTTAAAGTTTCTGTTACAGAAGGGTTCGGCCGCCGGGCGTGAGATCAGCAATCAGATCAAGATTCCGTTCGGGATTCTGTTTCCGCTTCTGAAAGCCTGGAAGCAGGAACAGATCATCACTTTCCGTAATGCTGCGGAAATGGGGGACTATGTATTCGCGATTACGGATCTGGGTCGTGATCGCGCTCGGAAGTATCAGCGGGAGTGTGCTTACTACGGCAGTGCCCCGGTTGGCTTGCCTGAGTATTTGCACGCGATGGCTGCCCAGTCGATTGCTGGGAAACACGCGACAGAAGACGACCTCAAGAAGGCATTTGCGGATCTGCTCATCAGCGAGGAAATGTTCGAAAGACTCGGTCCAGCGATCAACTCCGGGCGGGGAATGTTTTTGTTCGGAGAACCGGGCAACGGAAAAACAAGTATCGCTGAGCGGGTGACCTCCTGCTTTGGAGACACGGTGTGGATCCCGCGTACTCTCGGAATCGATGGAGACCTGATTCGGGTCTTCGATCCAGGAGTTCATGAAGAGATCATTGGAGACGAAGACGACGAAGATGATGGACTCTTCGATTTGTCTGGTGTCGATCCGCGATGGGTCCGGATTCGCCGTCCGACGATTGTCGCTGGGGGCGAGTTGACCATGAGCGAACTGGAGGTGACGCAAAACCCGGTCACTCGAGTTTGCGAAGCATCGCTTCAATTGAAGAGTAACTGCGGAACGCTGGTGATTGACGACTTCGGGCGTCAACAAATGCCGGTCGACACGCTTTTGAATCGATGGATTGTTCCGCTGGAAAAGAGGTTCGACTTTCTGAACCTGCCGAGTGGAAAGAAAATTCAGGTTCCGTTCGACCAGTTGATCATCTTCTCGACGAACTTGGAACCGGACGATCTGGTCGATGGAGCGTTTCTGCGTCGAATTCCGTACAAGATTCAAGTCCCGGACCCTCGGCCTGAGCACTTTGTTAAGCTGTTTGAGATCATGGCGCCGAAAGTCGGTTTGATCTATGATGCGGAAGCGATCGATTATTTGATCGACACGCACTATATTCCGTACCAGAGGCCGTTTCGAAACTGCCAACCGCGAGACTTGCTGCTGCAGGTTCGAAACTATTGCCTTTACAAGAAACTTCCGAAGAAAGTCACGCGCGAGGCACTCGATTTCGCGGTCGACAACTACTTCTCTCTCCTTTAATCACCTCGGCGAATTGACGTGCTCGCGATCACAGTCATTCTGCCGACAAGAACGCTCACGTTGGAAAATCGATTCGCATGGAGGACGAAGCGCACTCTCAACCGTCTCAACAGTTCCGTCATGAGAACTGGAACCTGTTCGTGCTTGCGCTGCAAAGTGTCGTCCTGAGAGTTGGTTGGATCTTCAAGACCGAAAGCGTCATCATGCCCTATGTGGTCGACGCGATTTCGGGCTCTGGCTGGATGCGGGGTTGGCTTCCGATCCTCAGTCGCATCGGTCAAAGCGTCCCGCCGTTGATCTACGCGGAACGACTCAGAAGCCACTCAATCAAAAAGTATCCACTCTTTTTGACAGCTGTCGGAATGGCAATTCCATTTCTCGTTCTGTCCGTCCTCTGGTGGCGTTTGGAAGATCGTCAGGTCGCCTGGATGGGGCCACTGTTCCTCGTCATCTATTTCCTCTTCTTCTCCGCAACGGGTGTCAATCAACTGGCATTCGGAACGATTCAGGGAAAACTCGTCCGTCCGAATCGCCGGGGAGCACTGCTTGGAATCGGAGGGATTCTGGGATCGATCTTTGCCGTGGTCGCAGCGTTGACCTGGCTTCAGGACTGGATTTCGATGCCCAACTACGACGGCTTCACCTGGGTCTTCCTGTTCAATGGCGTCGCGTTTCTGGCTGCGGGATTGGTTTCGCTCTGTTGCAGCGAGCATGCTGAGGAGAGTTCCGGTTTATCCCGCTACAAGATGGTGGAACCGTTTGCCAATGCCTGGAATGTCTTCCGAACGGACCAGTCTTTTCGACGGGCTGGAATCGTCGCGATGTTGTTCATTTCCTCGCTCCTGGTCTTTCCTCACTACCAATGGCTGGGAATGAACGTGATTGGCACATCCAGCAACGATTTGATCATCTGGGTGATCGCGCAAAACATCAGTGTTGGGATTTACAGCCCGCTTCTGGGAGCAGTCGCAGACCGCTTTGGAAATCGGCTGGCGATTCGAATCGGCCTTTTCGCGGTGAGCTTTACGCCACTCATTGCAATTCTGTTTGCACGCGGCTTCTTCCCCGATGCTGAGAAGTGGTATTGGATGACGTTTGTTCTTCTCGGACTCACGCCAGTGCTGATGCGGACGATTCTCAACTACACGCTGGAGCTTGTCGGTCCGGATCGACATCCGCAATACCTCAGCACGATGCGAATCTGCTTTGCAATTCCATTTGTATTCTCTCCATTCGTCGGTGCTCTGATGGACTGGATTCCATATGAGATTCCGTTCATCGGTGTCGGCTTGTTGGTCCTTACGGGGGCACTGATGACCTTTCGAATGTCCGAACCTCGTTTCTCCGATGACTCGTGACGTGTCTTCCACATCGATGTCGACGAAGTGTGTCACACCTCAGATCGCTGTGATCATTCCGACATTGAATGAAGAAGGTTCAATTGCCGGTCTCATCTCGCGACTTCGGAAACTCGGCGACTTTGAAATCATCGTTGTGGATGGCGGAAGCTCTGATCAGACAATCGCCCGAGCACAGAACGCAGACATTGTTCTCGAATCGCCGCCGGGGCGGGCTCGTCAGCAGAACCTTGGAGCTGAGCATGCAATCGCGAAAAATCTCCTGTTTCTGCATGCAGACTGTGAATTGTCGTCTGGCTTTGATCAGGCAATTGAGAAGGTCCTGAGTCGACCCGGTGTGGTTGCCGGATGCTTTTCGCAGCGTATTGATCATCCCGCGAGGAAGTATCGACTGATCGAATCAGGAAACGCCTGGAGAGTGCGCTTCCTGGGTTGGATCTATGGGGATCAGGGGTTGTTTGTTCGACGGCAGACGTTTCTCGATCTCGGAGGATTTCCGGAGATCGCATTGATGGAAGATTTGTTCTTCTCCAAACAACTTAGAAGAGAGGGGCGACTGGCAATCTCGAATTCGCCGCTGACAGTCAGTGCTCGCCGTTGGGAGAAAAGAGGAGTCGTGCTTCAGACGCTTAGCAACTGGTTCATGATCACCATGGTCCACGTTGGGGTATCACCCGATCGACTGGCGAAGTGGTACGGCCACGTTCGCGAAGAGTCGGCAGATGCGAATAAGACTACGTAGCCCACATCTCCAATAACTTTTCAATTTCCGACTTAAGAGATGGATTCCCGAGAGTGGGATAAAGCGTGCGCGTGACTCCGAGCAGTTTCTTCGCGCTGTCTCGCTCTCCCAATCGGTCACTTAGCCTGGCGATTTGCAGCCTCGCTGTGACCCACTCGGTGCTTCCCGGTCTTTGTATCTTCTCGTAGCGAGTCCACCATGTTCTTGCTTCAACAAGATTCTCTCGAGAGCCCATCGACTCCAGGACATCAATCACTTTGAGCATCAAACGGCCGCTACGAGGTTGCTTCGCGATCAAAGATTCGTACAGCTCGACCGCTTCGGGACCGTTTCCGGTTGCGACCATTGCTTCCGCATGGGCGTTATCGAGTAAGTCCTGTTGCGAACTTGAAAGCTGTTCACGTGAGTCGGCCAATCGTTCGATCGCCTGCAATTGCAATCGTCCCAACTCGACCTGTCGACCCGGTTCGACCATGGCGGTCAGTTCGGTCAATCCGAGCAGAATGCTCAACATCGCTGTCGGGCTGGTCTCGCCGAGTTGAAACATCAGATCGCGGGCTGCCGACAGTCGTTGTTGACCAGCGAGGGAAACGATTCGCAGTTGTGATGCTGCTCGTGCGATCTGTTCCCATTGATGTTCAGAATCTTTGTCTTCTGCTTGCCGATCTTGACGAAGTTTACGCTGAGTGATGGTTTCATCAATCCGGGCCAGCCAGATGTCTGCGACGTCGTACCAGCGGTCCTGATGCTGAAGAAGAAGCTGTGAGATTTTCAATGCAGTGCGTGTTTGATCGAGCGATGCGAATTCACGCTGTTGAGGAAAGCCTTCGTCAATGCGGACGATTTCCTCGAGCAGTTGTTGTTCCCAGTCGGTGACGTCTCCGTCAAACTCTTTGAGACGATTGAGAATGCGTTCGTACAGCAGAATGATTCGCAGGCTCGCGATATCGAAGCGTGAATCGGTGGATTTAATTTTGCGATACTGTGCGACGGCGTCCGTCCATTGCAGTCGCTGTTCCTGATGAACCCCCAGCATCCAGGCAGCATCGGCGGCTGTCTGCGTTCCGGAATACTTGTCTTGGACTGACTGTAGCATCTCTTCATAGCGAAGCCGCAGTTCTTGTGACGGATCGTTCGAGTAGTGCCGACCCATCGCGTAGCTCGCCATAAGTGCAGCAGTCGCTGCTTTGGCGTGGTCAGGAAATGCACGCTCGACTTCCGAGAAGGTCTGTTCGGCTGCTTCCCACTGACTTTGATCAATCTGGATCGAACCGAGTGTTAATCCGAAATTGACCGCCTGATCGATCAAGCCTTGCTGCTTCGCAAGAACGGCAGCATCCCGGTATTTGCGTGAAGCTTCGACGAGATCACCCTCGAAGTAACTCGTCTGTGCGGAGCGAACGAGATCTGAAAGCTCCGTTCCAAGTTCCATGTCCTGCTGGATATCGCGAAGGGCTGCGTGAGTCAGTTGACGCCACTTACCGCGCGTTCGTTCATGTTGGAATCGGGCCTGTTGGAGAAGTTGCGACTCAAGGTTTGTGTCTCCCTGACGAACTGCTGCTTCCCGGACATCGAGGAGACTTTCAACGATCGCTGCGCGGAGTTCATCTGACAACGGATGACGCTGTTGGTCGCGATCAGCGATGAGTTGTTGAGCCTCTTCGTGTTCATCGTTTTTAGTGAGAATGCGCAACGACTCAGCGAGATGCCGATCGGTTAACTCTTGGCTCAATACGTCGAGATCGATGGATCTGAGGACGGACTTTGCCTGATGCAAATCACCACGCATTCGAGAGATTTGCGAGCGAAGAAGTTTCACGTCGAACTCGAAATCTGAATCGAGTCGATTTCTCAACAGCGACTTCAGGGCTTCGTCTGCTTCGATCAGCAAGGCAGCTTGATTCGCGTTTGTTTCGAGGAGTCCAGCTAATTGTGTTTGAGCGAGAGCCCGGCTGATGATCAATTGATATTCGAGATTCTGTTGTCCCCGGCGATCAAGGGCTCCGTCGGCGAGCTCCATCGCGGACGGTTTCTCCAGGGCTTTTACTTTTCTCAGGGCGCTATCGATTGCCCCCAGCGAAGTTTCCAACAGAGCTGTTGCTTCTCTTCCGATGGTGGGATGTTCGGAGGCAATCTCAGCTTCCCATGCCAGCGTTCCCCCGATGGTGGCTGGCAGCACGGCGAGTTCGGCGTCTACGACGATCGATCTTGGATTGTCGGGAGAGGTCGAATTGAATTCTTCGAGAATTCGTCGGGCTTCCTGCCAAAGTTCATTTCGTTCGACTCCGCTGGACAGGGCTCCATGCTCAAGCAGAGTCCGCGACAACTCGACTGTCAGAATCGCGCGGTCATGGGGAAGCAAATTGGGATGAGCCAACTGGCTGACGGCGTAGTCTTCGGCGATCAAAAAGAGGTTGCGCTGACGAAGCCCATGATAGAACGTGCTTGTGAGCTCATCCGCCCACGCTGCTCCTGAACAGAACACCAGCAACAGGACGGCCGATTGACGGATCATCCCCGGGCAGAACAGCTTATTCTTCACGACTTCGCTCATCGTACAAGCGTAGCAAAATCGCCGATTTGCGCAAGGTCGGATTTTCTGAGGCTCAGCTTATGTTGTCACCGATGGTGAAGATGCTTGCGGGGAGAGCTTCGAAGTTGACGGCTCTTCCGTGTCCTGATTCCAAAGGGAAGCCAGTGCTTGTTTGGCATCGACAGCGAGACTGAATCCAACGGGTACGAGGACGAGCGTAAAGACTGTCGAAACGATCAATCCGCCCAGCACGACGCTGCCGAGCCCGCGATACAACTCACTCCCTGCCCCTGCGACGAGGGCCAGTTCACCGGTCGCATCAAATGTTGGGAGCGGAATCACAAGCGGGAGCATCCCCAAGACCGTCGTCAGAGTACTCATGAAGATCGGACGTACGCGAGTGCGCACGCTTTCGACAATCGCTTTTCGGGTTTCGTAACCTTCGTCCCGCATGTAATTGAGTGATTGATGCACGATCAGAATCGCGTTGTTCACAACGGTTCCGATCAGAATCACGAACCCGAGCATCGTCAACATGTCGAGTGACTGCGGGGTGAAGATATTTAGAATGGCAAGTCCGGCAAATCCTCCGACGAGTGCGAGAACGACGCTCATCATGATCACGACCGGATAGAAGAATGACTCGAAGAGCGCAGCCATCAGCAGGTAGGTGATGACCATCGCGAGAATTAGATTTCCCTGCATGGCCCGTCTTGTTTCACTCAATTCGTCCGACGTTCCGGCGAGTGTGATGCGGTATTCTCCGCCGGCCATCAAAGGTGACTCAAGGAGTGGTCGACGAATTTCACGATCGACCCGTTCGATGGCTTCTTCCAACGGCATCGTCGGTGACGGTTTCAATTGGATCGCGATGGAGCGCTGTCTCTCGTTGTGCTTCACCACTTCGGGACCACCGGTCGGAGAGATTTCCGACACAGCTGCCACGCTGACGAGTTGCCCCGTCGGAGTGCTGATTGGAAGATGGTCGAGGTCCTGCGTCTGGCGGGCGTATTCATCCGCTCCGTAAATGACGAGATCGATCTTGCGGCCGTTGTGCCAGTAATCACCCGCGAAGGCTCCGTCGATTAGAGCGTCGATGGCGTAACCGAGATCTTCCGTCGTGACTCCAAAATCAGCGGCTGCTTCCGGACGAACATGGACGTGCAGTTCAGGATTGGTTGATTCAAGATTCTGTCGCGGCTGTGATTGATGTCCTTCGGTCGGAGGGAAAACACCCTTCCCCGCGTACTGTCCGATTCCGTTGAGTCGTGAAAAGACATCGAGTCCGATTTCGTTGAGTCGGGTCATCTCTGGGCCAGAAATTTCGATGTCGATCGCCCGTCCGCCATCGAGTCCCCCGGAAAACAGACCGCTTTGAGTGACGATGGCAAACATCCCAGGGACTTTCCCCGCCACTCGTTGCAGGACAGGAACCAACTCCGCTGCCCGCAATTCTTCCTGGGCGGCCGAACCCATGAAGAGATTGCTTCCGCGCGCCACGAAAAAGAAGTTCTTCATCGTGGGGCCATCGAGAGCGTCGGCTTCCTCGCTTCCCAGATCCGCTTCCCAGTAAGGGGCGATCTCGGATTCAATTCCTTTCCCGATCTCGATCATGTGGTCGAGGTTGTAACCGGGAGGTGGGAGAAGTATGGCGAAGACGAGGTTGCGATTCCCTTCTGGAAGGTACTCGGTCTTCGGCATGAGAAGATAAGACCCGACGAGTGATGCGCCCACGAAAATTGCGACGATTGCGATTCGCAAAAAGAAGCCTCCGCGAACACTGAGAATCCAGTCCATGGCATCGGCAAACGAATCGATCATTCGTCCAAAGAAACCGGGACGCTTCTGCATAGCTTCCTTGCGTTCTTTCTCAGGATCTCGGTGAGGTTTGAGAATTCGCTGAGAAGCTGTGGGAATGACGGTGATCGAAACAATCAGCGAAAGCCCGACTGCACATGA
This sequence comes from Thalassoglobus sp. JC818, assembly GCF_040717535.1. Classification (NCBI taxonomy): domain Bacteria; kingdom Pseudomonadati; phylum Planctomycetota; class Planctomycetia; order Planctomycetales; family Planctomycetaceae; genus Thalassoglobus; species Thalassoglobus sp. JC818. The sequence continues at coordinate 94,631 of NZ_JBFEFI010000009.1, read as the reverse complement.
GATAGCGATGGCAATATCACGGAACAACTGACCTGCCTGTCCATCAACAAAGACGACCGGCACGAACACAGCCAGAGTCGTCAGGGTTGAGGCCAGAACAGCACCCCACACTTCACGAGCCCCACGAATTGCAGCTGTCTGTGGAGACTCCCCTTCCTGATAGTGTCGAAAAATGTTCTCAAGCACGACGATGGCATTGTCGACCACCATTCCGACGGCGAAAGCCATCCCGGCCAGACTGATGACGTTGATGCTGCGGCCGAAGCCCCGAATAAAGAGGAACGATGCGATGATGCTGATCGGAATCGAGATCCCGACGATCAACACGCTGCGTGGACTTCGCAGGAAAATCAAAAGCACGAGGACAGCGAGTGTTCCACCCATGTAGATGTTCTGAGTGACAAGGTCTGTGGCAGCGTAGATGTAATCTGTCTGGTCATACACCTGCTCCATCCACAAACCTCGCTGGGCGAGGATTCCGAGATTCAATTCTTCAATGGCAATGCGAATGCAGTCCCCGTGAATCAATCGGGCTTCCGCGAGATCGATCTCGGAGATGCGCCCGTCTCCATCGATGTCGAGTTCTTCACGAGTTGGCCCCATAATCTGAAGAACGTTCGTTCCGGGAGCTTGTTCACAGTTGATGGCGAGACCGGAGATTCCCTTCTGTCGAACCACACCGTCTGGCTTCTTGTAGTCAATGCCAACGGTTGCGACGTCTCGAACTCGAATGGGGGAGTTGTCGCGAATTGTGATAATCGTGTCGGCGACTTTCTCAGCAGAGTCGAATTGTCCGATCGTTCGCACGATATTTCGATGTTTGCCTTCCCAGAGGTCGCCAGCGGAGGTGTTCTTATTTTCCGCTCGAAGGGCCCGGCGAAGTTCACCGATAGTGACTTGGTATGCAGCCAACTGGTTGGGATCGACGACAACGCGAAACTCTTCTTCGCGCCCCCCAACCACGTTGGAGTTTGAAATCCCGGGAACTCGCTCAAGCCGGGCTTCAATAAAATCTTCGGCGAACTTTCGCATCTTCGTTGGGTCAGGTCGACCTTCGAGCAGCTCCTCGATTTCCGGATGCATGCGCGAATACTTCAGAAGGATGCTCAGGTCAGGTTTTCGCGTTCCGTCTGCGTAGTCCTGTAGCTCGTTGCTGAGATGAGGGTGCTTCCGAAGAAATGCAGCGATATCCTCCGAAGATGGAGGAAGCGGCTTGAGAATGATCCAGGCGATGAAGTTTCCGCCCTGCTCTCCTTCGGTGATCGTCGGTTCTCGAGCATCTTCCGGGTATTCCGGAACCTGATTGAGCTTGTCGCTGACCTTTGCCCGTGCTTCGGCAAGGTCGAATCCAACAGGAAACTCCAGCGTGATTGTCCCGACAGAATCGACGCTCTCGCTTCGGAATTCGAGCATCCCTTCGACGCTTTTGAGCTGTTCTTCCTGCTCGTCAACGATCTCCCGTTCAACCTCTTGAGCACTGGCACCCGGCCAGCGAGTCGTGACGGTGATCGAAGGCTTGGCGACATCCGGCGTCAATTGGACTGGAGTTTGAAGAAACGCGAGTGTGCCAAAAAGAACCGCGAGAATCACACCAACGGTGACTTTGATTGGATTCTCACAGGAAAACTGAATCGGGTCCATGTCGTCTCACTTGATCTCTGGAGCGCACTCTCAAACGTAATTCTCAATCTTGCCCGGTCTCCGCGAATGCTCTCAGAGCGATCGCTGGTGCGAGTGTCGAGTTTTAGAACGACAACACCAGAAAAACACCATCGAAAGAACAATGCCTCGAAAACGGATTGAAGCTCTGATTGTCTCGGCCAGCTGTAACGTCGTCCAGCTTCGTTCAGGAATTTCTGACACTGGTCGATCATTGCTTTTTCAGCCGAAGATTGCGAGTCTGACTCTGAAGTCGGTCCGAGGAGCTGAGTCCCGGAAATTTCCAGAATCCCCGGCCTCATTCGCATGGAAGCGGTGTTCAACAACACAGGGCCGATTCATTTCTTACAGTGACGGTGGCCAATGCGTCTTGTGGATGTACAGACGGCATGGCGACGGATTCAGACTCAAGGCAGTAAAATGAACGTGACACAACCACTTATCGTGATGGTCTTTGTGTTCTCGACGCTGGTTGGCTCTTCATATGGACAGGAGGAAAACCATCAGGAACCGAGCGTTGAAGATGAGCAATTCACGGATCGTGGTGGTATGAAACGCTTTGGACCTCGTGGACAGGACTGGCGCGGGGCTGGCTCCCAACGGATGTCTGGTCCAATGGGGTGGGGCAACCGAAAACCTGAACAGACGGAATTCCATTCCGATGCAGGATATCTGTTCGTCAACGGAACGTTGCTTTCTCCTCCCTATCGCACTGCATGGGCTGACGAGCAAATCGCCCTTAACGATGAGCTTGTGGATTCCAATCCTCGAGATTGGCGGCTGCGGCCAGGAACGATTGCGGCATCGTTGCAAATGGACTCAGTCGTTGTTGTTGATGATGGATGGGTGCAGTCGTATCTGACTGCCAGTGAACAAGGGGGATGGTTGCTCAAGTCATTCGCCGGAACACCGGAAGAACAGCTGCAAGCAAAAGAAGAGTTAAAGTCGCTGCTGCCAGAGCAAGCTTACAGCAACCTGCAATTCAATACTCCCGATGAAGAGCTGATTACCCACGCACAGAAAGTTCTCGCGGAACTCGACAAGATCGAGAATTCGAACAACAAGCATGTGGCAGCGATCAAGCGAATCGAGCAAGTCAGCTATCCGCTCACAATGTTCGGAATGATTCTGACAGTGATTGCGTTTGGCCACCTCCTTTCAACTCGACCAGAATCGGTCGCGGCGGGCGTGAATGCGACTCCGCAGGCGATGCAAATGGTCGTACGGTCGATTGCTTTCGTTGTGCTTCTCTCAGCACTCGATCTGATCTGGACGATCCTCGCATGGCAGGCGGGGCAGATGAAAGAACTCAATCCGATCGCCAGCCAATTCATCAATGATCCGATCCAGCTTGTCTGCTTCAAAGCGATTGCAACCTTTGCAGGAGCTGCATTGCTTGTCGGACTAAGACAATACCGACAAGCACAACTCGCATCATGGTGGATGTGTCTCGTCTGCACCGTCCTGACATTTCGCTGGCTGACATTCCATTCAATGATGATGGGCTGAGAATCGTCCTAAAGCGAAATTCAGTTCATACGGGTGCTTCGAATGACCTCTGAAAGCACCGTTTTGGGACTCTGGCTGTTCAATAAACGCATCGGTGATGTATGATGTGTTCGCGTTTCGGAGAGGTCAGGTGTGAATTCCTTCTGGACGAAGTCGCACCAGATTCATCCTGGCCTTGGATAGACGTGCGATCATCCAACCAGGAGACCAAGACCATGCCCAAACACCCCGTTGCTGAACTTCGTAACGTGGTCCTAGTCGGCCATGGAGCAGTCGGTAAGACCTCCATGGCCGATCTCATTTTATACAAGGCGGGTGTGAACTCGCGCGTCGGTTCTCCGAATGACGGGACGAGTTTCCTCGACGTCGATGACGAAGAGAAACAGCTTCACCACTCCATCTCGTCTCATGTCTGTCACTTCGAACACAAGAACACGCGGATTAATTTGCTCGATGCTCCCGGGATGCCCGATTTCGTCGGACAGGTGATTGGAGCGCTCCGGGCGGCGGAAACAGCTCTCATCGCGATCAACGCGCCGCACGGGATTGAAGTCAATACCCGCAAGTCGTTTCAGCACGCAGCGAATCGTGGGCTGGCCCGCATGATCGTCATCAACAAGTGTGATGATGAGAATGTACATCTTCCCGAGTTGTTGGAATCGATTCGCGAGCAGTTTGGACAAGCCTGCGTTCTGATGACTGTGCCCATTGGGACAGGTCCTGAAATGTCCGGCGTGATGAACACGGTCCAGGTACCGAATCAAATCCCGGAAGGAATAGATTTCGACCTCGCCAATTTGAATCAGCAACTCATCGAGGCCGTCGTCGAAGCAGACGAAGAGTTGATGAATCGGTATTTCGAAGGAGAAGAACTCGGCCCGGAAGAACTCGCCCCTGCCATCACGCAAGCGATCGTCGCGGGGACGCTCATCCCGGTTTTTTGCACAGCGGTCAAGTGCGACATTGGTGTGACCGAGCTGATGGATGCGATTGCTGACTACGCTCCGTCACCGGATCAGCTGCGAAGGCATGTCATCAGCAACGGAAATGAAATCGAAGTTGTGCCTGATGCCAACGGACCGCTGGTTGCACAAGTCGTGAAAACGCGGATTGATCCTTACGTCTCGAAGGTCAGCTACCTGCGAATTTATTCTGGAACGCTTCACAAAGATGACTCTGTCCATGTCGTTGGAACGAAGTCGTCGATCAAGATTCATCAACTCAACGAAGTTCAAGGCAATACGCTGGAACCGGTGAACGAAGCGATTGCCGGGAACATCGTGGCGGTGACGAAAGTGGAAGACCTCCACACCGGAAATACCGTCACCGACGGAAGCGATGAAATCACAATGCCGCCGATTGCTTTCCCGAAGCCGATCGTCGGGCTGGCTGTGGAACCGAAGAGCCGCGCGGATCAGGCCCGGATCTCGAATGCCCTTCACAAGATCGAAGAAGAAGATCCGACGTTCCTCGTCCATCGGGAAGAACAGACCCACGAAATGGTCATGGAGGGGATGAGTGAATTGCATCTGCAGCTCATTGAACGGAGGCTTCACGATCGTGAGAAAGTCGACATCGTCACTCACGAACCGCGTATTCCGTACCGGGAAACGGTGACCGGAGAGGCCGAGGGAAGCTATCGCCACAAGAAACAATCAGGCGGAGCGGGTCAGTTCGCAGAGGTTCATCTTCGGATTTCATCCTGTCCGCACGACATCAACCCGGAGGAATACTTCACAAAAGATCGTTTCGCCAGCATGCGCTCGTTCCACTACGATCCGGAGTGGAATTTCTGTTTTGTCGATCGCGTGACTGGAGGTTCGGTCCCGAATCAGTTCATTCCGGCTGTGGAGAAAGGCATTCGGGAACAGATGATCGCGGGAGTGATTTCCCACAATCAGGTTCAGGATGTGGTCGTCGAGTTGTACTTTGGCAAAGACCATCCCGTCGACAGCAACGAAACCGCTTTCAAATCAGCGGCAGCTCACTGTTTTAAAGAGCTATTTCAGAAATCGCGACCTGCCTTGCTCGAACCGATTGTCCAGCTGGAAATCACTGTTCCGAGTGACAAAATCGGCGACATTACCAGCGACTTGAATACGCGGCGAGGACGAATGGAAGGGATGGAAGAAGTCCCTGGTGGGTTCACGATGATTCATGCCAAGGCACCACTCGCCCACGTGATGACGTATGCCCGATCGTTGTCCAGCGTGACCGGAGGACAAGGTTCATTCACGATGGAGTTCGCAACCTACGAACTCGTTCCTCCGAACGAACAGTCGAAGGTCATGGAACAGGCGAGTCAGGAACTCGCTGAAGCCCGATAGACCAGTTCGTCGACTTGTTGATCGGTCTCCTGGTAGCACTCCAACTGCCAGGAGACCATCAGGAGTCTAGATCGAACGACGTGACGGCAGAACATCCAAAATCGTCTTGATCGAGAAGCGACCGTTTCTTGAGGCGGAATTCAGCAAGTGAGATGAGTTCCGGCGAGTGTAGAGAAATCACGAATCGTGTCCGGAAAATTGCAAATCTAGACGTTGTGGACGTGAAGCCCTAAGATGACCCATGCGCGAGTAAGCGCATCAGTCTCGAAGAACCTGGCCGAGAGTGGGAATCCGCAAATGGCAGATCGGACCCTAAACGTGAATCCAAATGAAGTTGAAGAAATTCGACAGTTGCTACGGGAACGGAAAATCCGAGCAACACCGGCTCGAATCTCGGTCATGCAACAATTGCGTGCTGCGACATCACCTCTGACTCATGCAGACCTCGCAGAGACTCTTGTCCCGCTCGGTTTTGACAAAGCGACTGTCTTCCGTAATCTCGCGGACCTGACCGAAGCGGATCTGATTTCCCGCACGGAACTTGGGGATCATGTCTGGCGGTTCGAAATTCGCGATCCGGACAATCCCGAAAGCAGCAATCATCCCCACTTTGTCTGTGTCGATTGCGGGGACGTACGGTGCCTTGACGATATGACCTTCACTGCGGGGTCGCGTCGCAAAGCCAAAGACATCGGCAGCATCACGGAGATTCTCATCAAAGGGCATTGCCGCGAGTGTGATACGTCGCCGGCATAAACTCTGAGACGTTCAGCAACAGCAGCTCATTCAATCGATTTGGTTTTGGCTGTCTGGTCTTCGCTGTCTGAATGCGAGACACAGATTATTGCGGCTGGCTGATGGGGTTGTCGCGATACTTCACGTGACATGCTTTGCAGCTCGCAGAGATTCGCTGAGCGTACTTCGCAAAGTCCTTCGTCTGTGCAGGATCCGAGCCCGCTGCTTCCCACTTCTGGAGTTCCGATCGCAGCTCCTTCGCAGCTGCTTCTGAGTCAATCAACCAGGCACGAAAGTCTTCCGGTTCGCTCGCGACTTCCTCAGTTCGAAGGAGTTCGGTGAACAACTCGCGCAGCAACAGCACTTCGTGAGCTGGGTCCAAGTCGGGATGATCTTCCGGGGACTTCCAGCCTGCTTCTGCAATCAATGCCACGTGGTCATTCGCGTGGCTGAGATGAACCATCGCTTCGGCCATAGGGGGGATTTGCTGGACCTCTTTGAATTCCACTTCAAGCTGATCGAGCAATCGGGATTCAACTGCGGATGCCCTGCGGGCAGAGTCATAGAGTCCGACGTACCCTGGATTTGTTCCCGCAAGTTTCAGGATCGGGATCGCAAGTTCCGTCGAGATCAGACCAGCAGAAACACACGCGACACTCGCAGCTGCGGGGCTGCGATGTTTCCCGTGGTGACAGTGAATATAGATAGGGCCTTCCAGATCTCTGACAGCCTTCGCCAGTTCCAAACTTCTTTGGTCGGAAATGCCATCGTAGCCGTGAGGCAGATGGACATATCGCAATCCGAATTTGCCAGCTGTCTCAACGTCTGGCGTCATCCCATCAACGCTGATAATGGTTTTGACACCGAGATCTGCGAGTTCCTGAAATGCTTCTTGCCCCTCGGGAAGTCCTCCGGAAATCACTTTCGGGTGAACTCGAACGGGATTCGGAAGATGATCGCTTTTCAACTTCGTGAGAGTCTCTAAAGCTTCTTCAGACTCTTGAACGACAGCATCATCGGGAGTTTCAACCTGAGACGAAGCCATCGGGACGAAGAGAAGAACGCTCAGAACGAAATATGACCCCATACGTGAGAATGTCCTGAGACTGAAGGCATTCATCTGTCGGTTCCTGAAACTCATCCTCGCCCTTCGCTGAAGTTCGACCATAGAGTACGCGAACGAGCGATCCGTGATCCAGTGTCACCGGTATTTTCACCCGCTTCTGATTGCGAGCATTCCGCATCAGTCTAGCACGCCATCCGATACGACTACGCCACAGCACACGAGATCGCTGGAACGAACTTCGAAATTGGCCCCTGCACAAAGGCTTATGGCTGATTCTTTCCCTTGTCAGTTCTGACACCAACTGGAACGAACTAAAATCGTCGAGTAGATTCTCTCACCGAAATGGGTTGCTTGAACATTCCGCTCTCTTCTTTCGATTCGAGTCATATGTCAAAGTCTCATGATCTCGTTGTGTCCAACAGCACTCGACGAGTGCGAATATTCGAGATATTTATTCAGGTTTTGATTATCCTGTCGCTGATTGCCTTTTCAGTCGAAACTCTTCCAGACTTGAGTGAGAGAGCAAAGCTATGGCTTGGAGTTTTCGAGTTCTTTACAGTGATGGTGTTCACCGTCGAATACGTTCTCCGAGTTTGTATAGCCAAGCCGACTTCCCGATACGTCTTCAGCTTTTTTGGTTTCGTCGATCTTGCTGCGATCCTTCCATACTACATCGGATTGGGAATCGATCTTCGCTCGGTTCGTTCTTTTCGGCTCTTTCGCTTGTTACGCCTCTTTAAAGTCGCTCGTTACAACGCAGCACTCCAGAGGTTTCACGTTGCCCTGAGTATCGCAAAAGAAGAAATTAGCTTGTTTCTGGCGGCGACCATCATCCTGCTGTACCTAGGTGCAGTCGGAATCTACCACTTTGAATGTGACGCTCAACCGGAAGAGTTTGGTTCAGTCTTTCATTGCCTTTGGTGGGCCGTTGCCACGCTGACAACGGTGGGGTACGGCGATGTTTATCCCATCACAACGGGTGGGAGAGTCTTTACTTTCTTCCTCTTGCTCGTCGGACTCGGGGTGATTTCGGTCCCCGCTGGACTTGTGGCATCAGCTCTCGCACAAGCAAGAAAAATGGAAGATGAGGCGAAGGAATGAGGTCAGATCTACACTCGAGAAGTGAATGGACTATTTCGGGAAGAGCAAATTGAATTGGAAGCGGAACTGCCAGTCTGGTCCGCCGTCGGGGCTGATGACGTAGGGTGCAAATCTGCAGAGGACGTTGACCGGTTGTCCCAAGATTGGAAAGACTCGACCAACTCCACCACCCAGCGGAAACGACCAGCGCGAATCTCTGGGAAGTGTCCAGTCAGCGTTGGCTTCCCCTGAGACATTTAAGAACCAGCCTTCAGGCAGGTTGTAGTTAAAGAATGGTTGCGCGAGGAACGGGTCGGAATGCCCTTTCGATCCCCAAAGCTGTGTGATCAAAACTCCTGTCAGGATCGGACCTTCCTGGATCACTGCAACCGCATCGACTCCGGCTGCCCACTCTTGAGCACCGAGATTGGGGGTGCTTGCCGTTGGGAATTGAACGGTCGGCCCGACGCCCCAGATGAACTTTTCCGCGTTCCGGGGACTGAAGAAGAATTGTCCGACAACATTTCCGATGCCGTGCTCTTGCTCATCGAGTCCAGTTGGAAGGTTGACGAACGGGATAATCACGCGGTTGATCAAGTTCCAGTCTTCGTTCAGCTTGATCGGGATCACTGGTTGTAGATTCCCGATGTAACGCTGATCATTTCCCGGCCCGATTCCAAAGTCCCAGTTGCTTTGCAGTGGCAACGAAACGAGGTCACTGATCGGATTCTGAGACTTCGCGGCGAGGTCACCCGAGCCTCCTCCTCCAGCTTCACCACCTGCTCCTTGCACCAGCAGGATCGAGTTTGAAGACTCGTCAGCGAGTTGTGCGGTCAGATCGGGAGAGCTCTCTCCGAACAAACCCTGCTCGAACCACGAACTGTTCTCCGTCCCCTTAGTCTCCCAATTTACGGCGGTCTCAACTTTCTGGACGCTTTGTGACGTCGTCGATCCGTCAAAGGAAAGCCACTTCTCCTGCGCTTCGACGACTGCTGCCGAGCAGACGACGAGACAGAGTGTACAGACGAGTTTTACAGGCAGAGTCATCGCCGATTTCCCGATTGAAGACGGTTCTTGATGAGACGCTGGTCGATCAGCGCACACTCACAAGCAATCTATCGGTCGATGGGGAAATTGGAGTCTTATCGCATAGCGCGGTCGGGTTGATATCATGAGATGTAGCGATTCTGCCGCCCGTAAAGTTTATCTAACCCTGACGTGCAGTCCTTCGGTTCGGCGAATTCTGCCGGGTGGGACGGGCGAGCCTTCTCGAGCAAATCTATTCAGGTGAGGAATGATCCGCGAGAACGCACATCGTTTTCAGCAGGGCAAAAGAGTTCAAGCGAGTGCAGACCGACCTTGAAAATGGTCTAATTGTGCGGTGAAGTCCGTGATGATGACGATTCATCCGTCGTCGAGTTGCAGCGGATGGTCTCTCGCGAATTCAGGAGATTGAAATGGCTGATAAGAACGAACAGCTCGATGAGTTGATCAGTACGCTGAAACAGCATCGAGATGAGCTGAAGGTGAAGCTGCACCTGGCTCAGATGGATGCTCGTCAGGAATACGACCGCCTTTCCAGCAACATTGATGAATTGAACAAGCAGTATGAACCTGTTCGCTCAGCCGCCAAAGAATCGGGTGAGAATGTGCTGTCTGCGTTGATGCTGGCAGCGGAAGAGATGAAGAACGGATTGCAGAGGGTTGGAAAAGCGATTTCCGACTCCAAATAGTTGGGTGGGAAGCGAAGAAGTATGGTGGGCTTCCACAGACGCTTTCGAGCCCGCATCGCTTGATGGAAGGGCTCCAAGCGTCGCGTAGCTCAACAATGGATCATTTTCATCGACAAAGCAGTTCACGCCCATGACAACTTCAAAATCGACTTCAGGTGAATCGTCGAGTCGATCGTCTACAGCGAAGGATAGCGCAAGAAGCACCGAAGAACTGGTCACGATGCTTGTGGAGCAGGCGGAACGGCGTGAACGTCGACGCGAGCGATTGAAGCGAAAGAGACGCAAAGATCGCCGTCGAGCCGAACATCTCGCGATGGTCCGTATGCAGCGATCGGTCGAAGTAATGAAGTGGTGTCTGGTCTCAATCTCCAGCGTGATGGCAATCGGGTTGATCGTGGGGCTTGTCGTCTTGAATTCAGTTCGAGCCGAAGCGGAGAGGATCAAGTCAGAAGTTCAACACATTCAGCGCGAAGCAGAAATGATTCGGGACAAGATTCGGCATCCTCTGGAAACACTTGGCGGGACACTCGGGAGAAGCCTTGAGTCACGGATTAGCGAATCGTTTCAAGATGAATAGTGCCTGCTGGAATGCACGTACTTCAGCGATCGTTGGAGAGCAACTCGTCGATTGCGTTGGAGTAGCCGTCGACCATTTGGGAGATGCTGAAGTCTTCCGACATTTTTTTTTCAGCTGCTTCTCCAAGTTGGTTCGCGAGATTCGGTTCTCGGAGAAGCCTGACTGTGTACTGAGCGAACCCGGCGAGGTCTCCGAGGTCCACCAGCCACCCTTCTTTTCCGTGACTGATGAGTTCACGGTTAGGAGGAATATCGCTGACGACCGAAGGTTTCCCGCAGGCCATAGCTTCCATCAAGCTGTTGGACATCCCTTCAAACTCGCTGGCGAGCCAGAAGACATCCGCGTGGTGAAGCAGTTCTGAAGCATTCGGGACCGCACCCAGGAAGCGAGTTTGCTCCTCCGCTTCGCATTCCTGTGCAACGAGTTTGAGTTCTTCGCGTTCTGGTCCATCGCCGATGACTAGAAAGTACGCGTTCGGGCATGAATGCCGAAGCATCTGGACAGCCCACAGCAGGTCTTTGATTCGCTTTTGCGGTGCCAGTCGACCCACAAACATCAAGAGTTGTGCGTCTGGAGGAAGACCACACGATTCGAGGAATTCATCTCGAGTCATCGATGGAGATGTTGGAGTGTCGACGCCGTTTGGAATGACTTGAATTCGTTGTTGGGGAAACCCCTGCTCTGCGTAGAAGGCTTTCACGCTTTGCGAATTCGCGATCATCAAATCGGTCGCTGACTGAAGCCGCCGGTCCAGCCAGTGTTGCCAGCTCGACTTCCAGGAATCGACGCAGCGTTCAGAGATCATGATCTTCGGTCGCATCTTTCTAAGCCCAGTCGTGGCGAGTCTTGTTGCAGAGTTGGCTGCGAACAGACACGAGAGAACGACATCCGGAGTACGTTTGATGATCTCTGAGCGGAGTTTCCAGACGGCAGCTACGTCAAACCGAGTTTTCTTGTCGAGAACGGTGACGGAGATACCAGCTTCGCGAAGCGGTTCCTCATACGGACCAGAGCGGGTCAAAGCGATGACTTCGACCGAGTCACCTCGTTCTTTCAGCCCGATCGCCAGCGAGACGAATTGCTTCTCGGCTCCAGAACGATCGAGAGTGGGAATGACAATCAGAACTTTTCGCACGGTCGTTCTGTTCGAAGCTAAACGAAATGGGGAAGAGAGAGCAGAAAACAGTTTTAAGGCGAAACCTGGCTCTCGTAAAGATCGCGAAACTGACGAATTGGCCAGTCTTCAAAAAGGTTTCGGAGCTTCAAAAGTCCTGTCAATGTGGATAGACCGACTGTCCGTACGTCACCGCTGGATTGGCAGGCTGCTGGTAAGGAACGGAATATTGAGGAGTTCCGTACGAAGATGGAGCGAGGGTTGGCTGGGGAATCAGCGTCGGTCCTTGCGGTGACGGGGCGATTCCTCCCTGATTCTGTCGACGGATCATCGAGACGTAGAATTGATCCTTGGCCTGCTGTGCTTCCGATCTTGGGGTTTGATATCCGAGCGGGCGGAATCCCATATTCGGCCCAATCTGGTCGTCTGGATAGGGGTCCATCACTTGAGCTTCGCGACGTTCCAGTTCCGCAGGACGAGTCGCACACGTCGGCATGCGAGTATTCCAGGCGGAGACACATCCCGAAGCGGAAATCGTCGCTGTCAAAGCGACCATAAGGAGGCCAGAAATGCAGTTTGTCGATCGAGACATGAGACGGAGGGAGAACGAAGGAAGAGAAATTGGGGAGGTGTGTCGAGCACACTACTCGAAAACCGGCAATTCTGGCCAGATCAGTTTTTCGTCCTAAGAGGGTTGTTGTCAGAATTGCAAATGCGAGAATTGAGTCGATTGGGAAGCTGATTCACAGACAGGACAGCCGTTACTGCCCGTTTCTTCAGAGGATTCGATCGTCGACAGCCCCGGAATCGAACGCTCCCCAATCTCGGCTGAACCGCGCTGAGAAAGCCTTGCTAAACTTTGCTGTTCACAGAATCTTGGTAGAATAGGCCAGTTTCTTAAAATTAAATTCACTGGGGGAATTCATGGGTATTCGCAAATGCCTGGTTCTCCTGACGCTGATTGGTCTGTTCGGACCATTGGGTCAGGTGAACGCTCAGGAAAGCAAGTCGAAGTACGAGCAGCTGATTGACAAGAAGAAAAAGCTGTCGGGTATGTGGACGCTCTATCAGAGTGATCAGCAATTGCTCGCTGAAATTTCTTCGACCGCACTCAAGAAGGAATACATCGTCATTCCTTCGATCTCTCAGGGGATCAGTCGAGGCGACGTTCTCGGCGGAATGAGCTGGGGATTCGGGGACGAAATTATCTGGTCGCTGAAGCTTTCCGGCGAGAAGCTCTTCATCAGCCAGAAGAACGCGCGGTTCCGTGCGAAATCAAACTCTCCAGAAGAGACAGCTGTCAAACTCGCTTACAGCGACAGCATTCTTTTCGCCCTCCCCGTGCTGACGAAGTCACCATCTGGCGGAATTCTCGTTGATGTCACCAGAGTCTTCATGAACGACGATCTCGAAGTCGGTCGCGCCATCGGATCTTCATTTCGGCTGATGACTGACCGATCGACGTTTTCCAAGATCAAGGCATTCGAAGAAAACATCGAAATCGGATTGAACACCGTCTTCTCCGGAAGCACTCCCATCGAGACGGTTCCAAACTCCAAAGGCGTTCAAGTCGGAATCCACTATAGCGTGAGTGTTCTCCCAAGTGTGGGATCGAACGGCTACAAGCCACGCATGGCTGATGATCGAGTCGGGTACTTCCTGACAGCGATCAAAGACTTTTCCGACAAAGACGAGCCCGAACACTTCGTTCGTTACGTGAACCGATGGAACCTGCAGAAGCTCGATCCATCGATTGACCGGTCGCCTCCCAAAACTCCGATCAAGTTCTACCTCGAAAACACCGTTCCAATTTTCCTGCGTCCAACCGTTGAAGCAGGGATTCTCGAGTGGAACAAAGCCTTCGATAAACTCGGATTTGCCGGAGCAATTCGGGTCGATCAACAACCTGTCGACGATCCAGACTTCGATCCAGAAAACATCAACTACAACACTTTCCGTTGGATTACAGCTGACGCTGGTTTCGCGATGGGACCATCGAGAGTCGATCCTCGATCCGGTCAGATTCTCGATGCAGACATCATTTTCGATGCAAGCTTCCTGGACAGCTGGAATCGTCGCTGGGAAATCTTCCGTCCGGAAGAAAGTCACATGTTCCAAATTCCGGAATCAATGCCTGCTGAAGGACCACTCGGAACAGGTCATCTGCACGGACCTCACTGCACCCTTGGACACGAAATGCAGCGTCAGTCAGCGACCGCAGCTGCAATGTTCATGGCGGTTGGCGTTTCGAAAGATGGAAACCTGCCCGATGAATTCATTCATCAGGGGCTGAAAGAAGTCGTGATGCACGAAGTCGGGCACACGCTCGGACTGCGACACAACTTCAAAGCGAGTGCTTGGAAGACGCTGGAAGAAATCGATGACCCAGAAGCAGACGCCGAAGTTGCGACCGTTGCCAGCGTCATGGATTACAGCCCAGCGAATGTTGTCATCGATCGCGAAAAGCAGGGATTGTATTACTCGCAGACGATCGGTCCGTACGACTACTGGGCCATCGAATACGGTTACAAGCCAATCTCTGGCAGCGAGAAAGATGAGCTGAACAAAATCGCTTCACGCTCGGGTGAGCCGGAACTGGAATACGGCACAGATGAAGACACGCGCTCCATCGATCCCGATCCACATTCCAATCGCTTTGACCTCGGAAAAGATCCGCTTAAGTACGTGCGTCGACAAATGGAGCAATCGATCGAACTTCTTCCGAAGATCGTCGAAAGCACTGTAAAAGAAGGCGACGGATACCAGCGAGCACGTCAGGCGTTCGGTCTTCTCCTCGGACAATACGCCCAAGGGGCTTCCTTCGCATCTCGCTTCCCAGGCGGGGTCTCGGTTCACAGAGATCACAAAGGGGATGAAGATGGCCAAAGTCCATTCGCACAAATTCCTGCAGAGAAACAGCGGGAAGCGATGGATCTGATCGCCGAATCCGTCTTCGCCAGCCCTGCGATCAAAGGCAGCGACTTGAACTACCTCGCTGCTTCACGCTGGTCACACTGGGGAACATCCAGCCCGTCACGCCTCGACTATCCGATTCACGATACCATCTTGAGTATGCAGGAAACGGTCCTCGGTAACTTGCTCAGCTCGATTGTTCTGGAGCGAATCCTCGACAACGAATTCAAAGCTGCCGAAGAAGACGATGTCTACACTCTGGCAGAACACGAACGACGTATCGTGGAAGGCATTTTCAGCGAGCTCGATCAGGAAGAAGCTGCCGAGTTTACCAACAAGGAGCCGATGATTTCGAGCTTCCGTCGAAATCTGCAGCGAACGACAATTCGACGTTTGGGTTCACTGATCTCGTCCGGATACAGTGCCCCATCCGACGCAAGAACACTCGCCCGGATGCATCTCGGAGATCTCAAAGACAAAGCGACTCAGCTTCTTGAGAACGAAGAGATCGAACTCGATGACTACTCGCGAGCCCATCTTCAGGAGTCTGTTGCTCTGATCAACAAGGTTCTGGATGCCCAGCTCAGCTTGCAGATTGTCTACTAAAGCGTCTTCAGAATTGTTAGCACTCTCTTGCACGTGCAAGCACAGCCTTAGACGTGCTGAAACAGCACAAGTGAGTGAACAGGAAAGAGCAACTTGCTCCAACAATCAAACGCAGCGACTTCGTTAAGTCGCTCTTGGAAGACCAGGTGCATGGCCAGTCTCGAATTGATCGAGGCTGGCTATTTTTATGCGCCGACATCAATTCCGATGATTTGCAGAGCGATAAAAATCACGATCAATGCTACGAAGAAGACAGACCCGCCTAGAAGCACGCTGCTGAATGAGATTCCCGAAACAAACGCACAACAGCCCGCCCCTCCCAGAAGGACCATCAGACCAAACCTCGCCACCTGCTGATCTCGCTTCTCGTTCTCGTGAGCCACATCTTGCGTAAGAGGCGGTCCGGAAACGGAATTCAACCCAATCAGATCCGCTTGCACAGCCCCACAAGATGGACACGTCTGGGCCGACGTCGGGATCGGAGCTGCACAACTCTGGCAGGATCGCATGTCAATCTCCCAGAAGGTAAAGGTCACAAAAATCGTATCACATTCCGACAACCTCCAGAACCCGGCATCATCACGAAATCAGTTCCTCAGATCTCAAAGACCAAAACTCACAAATCATTCGCTGTCATCAAGAACGAAAACAAGACAGCTCCCGATCAAAGAATTTTCACGACCTGAATCGAACCAGGGTTGTGCTCTGCCTTCGTCGGAGTGGGCAAAATTCTCTGGTGCTTCCATTAACGAATGAGGCTCCTCCTCCTTCCCACCGCTCCACCGGGTACCAAGGAATCTCTTGTGAAGTACGACTTGATCAGTCGAATTCGAATTGAGAATTCGGAGTTCCCGTCTGGCAGTTCTAAGGACTGCGTGCCAATGTCCGGGCAACAAGATGATCGCGATATTCTGAAATGGGTGATTGCTGCGAACTCGATCGATCGCTTGACGTGGATAACGACGACCCTTTCCCGTTGTCAAAATTGATTGACACTTGTGTGCGATGATTGTGAAGAAGAACGTTGGTTCGGATTTGGATCGACAGTCATTGCGTGTCCAGAGAGGTGATGTCGTTTGCTGGGGCCTGTCCCAGCAAATGTCGACGGAACTGGTGGATTTTGTGGTGCCCTTGCGAGCGTGGCCAAACTTGGATTTCCCACAATGGCCACAACCTCGGTGTGCGATTCGCCTAGTGATCCGGAATCAAAAAAGACTATTGGGTTGACCAATGGTTAACCCGTTGGTAGACTCGCCAAATTGTGATTACCCTGGTCCAACTAAATGCTTTCTTGATGAGGGAGATGGTGGAATGCTGACTGGTGTTTTTGTAGATGCGGGAGATATCAACGACATCCGGCGTGGAATCGATTTGTTGCGACAATGGGAGACTGCGCTTGGCGGTGATGAATCGGCAATGAATTCGCTTCGTCAAGTGTTGGCTCTCGATTCGGCACGGTTGGTGCGCCTTGCCCACCGGCACTTTTCGACAGACCGATTCAATCTCCACCAGTTAGCGGAAGCATCGGGAGAGAAAATCCGAGTGCTTCATGGCATGACCGGCTCACTCGGACGTGCCTGCGAAAACCGAGGTGTAGAAGTATTCGAGAGGCATGGTGGACAGCCACTCGTCCTCAGCGTTCGACAAGAAGTTGCCGGCATCCTTGATGCTCAAGTCACTGACACCTTACCGCTGCAAAACTAAATGGAGAACTAGAACCATGAAACAGACTCACGACAGCGACTCAAAGTCACAGCGGGAAGTTGAAGTTGAACTCGTTGCCCGACTCGGTAAGTTCCTCGGTGTTTCTCTAAGGCCAATGTCGATTTCGCTGGATGGTTGCCACATCCAATTGGACGGCCACTACGAGGACGAGAAACGATGCGTAGCAGCGGAAGCCTTTTCGAGAATTGGAACGTTGCGCTCAGGGCAGCGACGCAAAATCATGACCGACATTTTCAAGTTGGTATTTCTTGATTATATGTCCGACAAAGAGGTGGAAAAGTATCTGGTTTTCGCCGATGAAAAGTCCGCTACTTTCCTTCAGGGGAAATCATGGGCAGCAAAGGCTCTCAATGCGTTCGACATTAAGATTTACATCGCTTCGCTCCCAGATGCGTCGGTAAAACGTCTGCTGGATGCGAGAGACCGACAGATCCGTGGAATGACTCAAAGTCCATCAGGCAACTAGGGTTTTGGGCAGGGCAAGTTTCGTTCGCAGGGTGGCTCGACCGAGATCGGCAAGGTTGCGTAGCAACAAGATGCTTCACCGTTCGGTTTCTGTCTCAAGCCGACAACAAGATCCTCATCCGTTTTCAGTCCCGGTGGCCGGGTGGCATCCCCTCGCTTGCGTGGGCATGTTTCTCTGGTCGCATTCGCGTTGGAGATTGATTCTTTGAAGTCACTCCCCTACGCGTGTTCAATGGGCCGATGCCCTGCTCTGCCGGTCTCGAGTGATCGATCAATTCGTTCTTTGTTCGTTATTTGTTTCTCGCCCACCGTCGGTTGGATCTCGCTTGGCCGTAGCATCTCTCCTTCGACGAGACAAATGGATCGCGGCAGCGAGAGTAAGAAGGGCCAGGCAGAGGAGGTCTCTGCGCCACTCATGTTCAGGAACGACAGTGGCTGCCGAAATTGTAAAGGTGATTGCTATGAGTGAAATCACAGGTATGCTGACATCTGCGATCGAGAATTTCTATCGCACAGCGATTGAGAGAAAACTTTCGCGGTTATGTCGATTCCCACCTCTCGATGCTTGTTCAGAAAGCCAGTTCTTCGCAGTGCCACCTTACTCATGAATAACGACAAGACACAAGTTGCCATTGAAGAACGCAACACGATGTGGTGGTACACGATCGTTGTTTTGTTGACTTCAGTATTTATTCAGGTTGATCTCTGGAGTGTTGAATCTTCATTGCTGCCGTCTATGCCAGTTTCTTTTGCAACAATTATTGCGATCCCGATCAATCTCGTTTTCGCATTCCGAGTGATTCGGGCTGGACCTGCATACCTGAAAGCAACTTGTGGGTTTGCAGTTTTGCTGGGTGGCTTGTACGGAATGTTGGCTGTCTTAGTATTCTTGTACAGTCATATACGCTGAGGCATGTCTCAGCCTACGGAACTGGCTCAATAAGAGAGTAGTGATGGTCAAGTTCTTTCATTTGGTTGTTGTAATTATCGCCGCACTTTTTTTCGTGAGTTCGATTTTTGTGGCCATGGTTCTATTCCTTGTCTCAAAACCGAATACACCCGAAAGGCAAGCGTGTGAAATATGTATGGCGATCCACAATGGGAGTGGTCTGCACACTCCGTTCGTGTTGGATCGCATTCGTGGCGTGCGGGCGTCATGTGACGATGCGGGTCCATTTGAGGATCGTACACCGTTGCACTGCGCTGCAACTTATGTTGATTTGGAGGCGGTCAAAACTTTGCTGGAAGCTGGCGCAGATGCGTCGGCTCGCAACTACTATGACGAGACACCGCTTTCGTGCCTCGTGGACAACTGGAGGCATGGGGATACTGACGCGGTTATGTGCGCGGATCTTCTGTATTCGTATGGTGCGTCCGTGTCGTTAAAATATTACAACGGTAACACACTTCTGCATGTAGCTTCATTCTATTTTGAGAATGTAGAATGTCTGAGGTGGCTTCTGGATCACGGGTGCGATATTGACGCAAGAAACAGGGATGGTGAAACTGCACTCGATCTGGCTCTCCGCAAGGAACATTCGAAAGCTGTTGCGTTCCTGAAAAACTACGTCACACTTAATCCGCCCCAAGCTGCGCCCTAATGAGTCGGTCGATTTGTTCGGATTTCTGAGTCTGAGAAGATCGTGCGTGTCGAGCATTTCTCGGGCTTCGAAGAGAACCCGAGATGTGGGAGACTCATTCAGGATGGCACGAGGATGTTGGACTTCATTCCACAAGAGTGTCCTGAGAAGGCGACAATCATTTAGTGGGCTGGTGAAGAACGAGTTGTCGACGACAGAACGGTCATTCACAGCGAGCTTCATGTCCAACCTTCGCAGTCGCTAGTGTCCAATAGATCGCCATTCGCTAAGCATGGTCTCCATGAACTCGTGTTCAAAGTGCAGCCACGTAGCTCGGGAGATGTGCCTGCCTACGGATCTGATTCGGTGCCGAGAGTGGAATTCGTCGCGGGATTTCTGGCATACTCAGCGTTTGATTCTCCACGTCTTTCGGATCTCAGCAAACGGAATCGCAATGTTCGGATTGTTTGTGTTTCTTGTTTCGTTATCGATTTTTGTGACCACAGCGACCGGTGATGATTGGCCGCAGTGGGGTGGTCCGCAGCGTGATGCTGTGTGGCGAGAGCCGGGGATTGTCGAGTCGCTTCCGACGGGATTACTTCCCCGTGTCTGGTCGACGCCCATTGCGGAAGGGTATTCGGGTCCGGCGGTCGCGGATGGACGTGTTTTCATCACCGATCGAATCCATGGGGCTGGGACGAACGGGACGGAACGCGTTCTGGCACTCGATGCAGAGACCGGAGAGATTCTCTGGAAGCACGAATATCCGTGTCTGTACGACATCAGCTACCCGGCCGGGCCACGCGCGACTCCCGTAGTGGATGATGATCGAGTTTACACAATTGGGGCTGTCGGGAATTTGTATTGTTTGAATGTCAGCACTGGAGAGGTGATCTGGAGTCGGGATTTTCAGAAGGACTTTGGAGTTGTGTTGCCAACGTGGGGAATGGCAGCCAGTCCTCTTGTCGATGGAGATCAATTGATCACTCTGGTCGGTGCGAAGGACGGTCTCGTGATCAGCTTCGATAAACACTCTGGTGAAGTGATCTGGAGAGCACTCGACGATCCGGCGATTGGTTACAGCCCGCCAGTCATTCACGACTTCAATGGCCATCGCCTGTTAATTCAATGGCACCCGCAGGCGATCAGTGCTCTTCGTCCTGAAACGGGAGAAGTTGTCTGGCAGGTTCCGTTTGCTGTGCGGTCTGGACTGACAGCTCCAATGGCTCGTAAGGAGGGGCAAAGAGTCTTTGTGACAGCGTTTTATAATGGACCGATGATGATTGAAGTCGCTGAAGATGGCTCAGATGCTAAAGTGATTTGGCGAGGCGAAAGCGACAGCGAGATTAAGACCGATAAGCTGCACTCGATTATCTCGACTCCCTGGTTTGAAGATGATTTGATTTTCGGTGTCGACAGCTATGGTCAGCTTCGCGGATTAGATGCTGCGACCGGTGAGAGGCTGTGGGAGACACGCGAGGCCACCGGCGAAGGGCGTTGGTGGAACGCGTTTCTGATCCCGCATGAAGATCGATTCTTCATTCATAACGAGCAGGGTGAACTCATCATTGCTTCTCTGGGAGCAGATGGATACACCGAGCACTCACGGGCACTGCTGGTTGAACCGACTCGAAAAGTGCAGCGGCGAATGACAATCTGGTCTCACCCTGCGTTTGCAATGAAGAGTGTCTTCGCTCGAAATGACAAAGAGATCGTGCGTGTGGACCTGAGTCGCTGATCGAGTCGTAAGGGGCCAGTGAGTTGGGTGTTCGCTTCTAAGCGATGATGTCGTTGACGACTGATCCGTGGACGTCGGTCAGTCGGAAGTCTCGGCCCGAGTAGCGGTAGGTCAGCTTCTCGTGGTCGAGGCCCAGGAGATGGAGAATTGTGGCATGCAGGTCGTGGACGTGAACTCGGTTCTCGACCGCATCCATTCCGACTTCGTCTGTCTTGCCGTAAGTGAATCCGCCTTTCACTCCGCCACCAGCGAGCAACGTCGTGAAGGCTGTGTGATGGTGGTCGCGGCCTGCTTTTTCGAGGTCCTCTTTTTTATCCATTTGCGAATAAGGAGTGCGGCCGAATTCGCCCGTCCAGACGACGAGTGTATCGTCGAGCAACCCACGCACTTTTAAATCGGCGAGCAGGGCAGCGGTGGCTTTGTCGCTGTCAGCACAAAGTTCGCGGTGCTTCTGGTTATTTCTTGTATGTGTATCCCAGGGTTGTTTGCCGTTCTTCGTAACGTAATAAACCTGCACGAATCGGACGCCGCGTTCGCAGAGTCGTCTGGCGAGTAAACAGCTTTGGCCGAATGGAGTTTCGCCATACATGCCGCGAGTCTCTTCGGACTCTAGGCTAATATCGAAGGCTTGGGATGCCTCGCTTTGCATTTGATAAGCGAGTTCCATGGCTTGGATGTGTTCATTCAAGACCGCTTCGTTTTGTCGCTGCTGTGCATGACGACGATTTAATTCGAGGAGCAGGTCGAGTTGCGTTCGTTGTTCCTTTCGAGTTAAAGAAGGGTGTTGAATGTTGGCGATGAGTTTTTCGACGTCGAGGTTATTCGTGTCGACGGCGACTCCCTGATGTTCTCCCGGGAGAAACGAACTCGACCAGAGTTGCGGGCCGACAACAGGTCGTCCGGGACAAAGTGCCACGAACGACGGCAGATTCTGGTTCTCGCTGCCCAGTCCGTACGACATCCACGAGCCAAGGCAGGGGCGGATTGGCTGGAGATTTCCGCAGTGCATCATGAGAAGTCCCGGTTCATGATTGGGGACATCTGTGTGCATGGAGCGGATGACGCACAGGTCGTCGGCGCATTGAGCCATGTGTGGAAAGAGTTCGCTCATGACGACGCCATTTTTGCCGTGCGCCGCGAATTTGAACGGGGACGGCATGAATCCGCTGCCCTTGGATGGCTTGTAGAGCTTGCCGGATGGCTGTTGGCCAGCGTGTTTTTCCAGCGCGGGTTTGGGGTCGAACGTGTCGACGTGAGACGGTGCTCCGTTCATAAACAGGAAGATGACACGCTTGGCTTTCGGCAGAACATCAAGCTGCGAAACTGTTCCGGCCGAGGCTGTTCCGAGACTTCCGGATTGCTGCAACGCTCCAATCAGGCCAACAGATCCAAAACCGGTCGCGGACTTCCTAAGCATCTCGCGTCGCGAAACAGGCTGAGTGAAAGAATCGAACATGGCTGTGTTCTCGATGAGTGATGTAAGTCAGTGATGCGATTGAGGCGTCGAGCGAGTTTTACTTACCTGATCCTTCGCTTATCGTCGCGACTGTCAGTCGATGATTAGAAACTCGTTTGAAGCCAGCAATACCTGCGCGAATTGAGTCCAGTCTGCTGCTGCCAGAAACTTCTTAGCGAGGTCTCGTTCGTCGGGCTCGGGTGTTCGATGAAATAGAATCTGATAGGCCAGATCAATTTGCTCTTCTTCAGTCTCTGCACTGTTGTGGATACGCTGTTGAAACTTGTCCGCTTGAGCCACCATGAACGGGCTGTTGAGAACGAACAGTTTCTGGAGCGGCGTTGTTGTTTCGACTCGTCGGGCGGAGTGAGCGTTCGGGTCTGGGAAGTCGAACATTGCCAATAGCGGATTGAGTTCGAAGCGGCTGCGAACGCTGTAAACTGTGCGTCGCAATTCCTCAAGCGAATCGGGTTCCATCGACGGACCGCCGATAGAACTTTCGAGTTGACCCGTTGCTGAAAGAACAGCGTCGCGCCATTGCTCGACGGTCATTCGCCGTCTGTTCATCCTCCAGAGGTTGATGTTCGCTTCATCGGCGGCCATTTCGTTGTCGTTGAGATCACTCGATCGCTGATACGCGTTCGAGCTGACAATTTCATTGTGGAGCCATTTCAGCGACCAGCCATTTTCCATGAACCGAACAGCCAGGTCATCCAGAAGCTGAGGGTGGGAAGGGGAAGTTCCGAGGTGGCCGAAGTTGCTTGGCGTCGAAACAAGCGGCGCTCCGAAGTAGGCAGCCCAGATGCGATTGACGATCACGCGGGCTGTGAGTGGGTTGTCTGGAGAGGCGATCTGTTCGGCCAGTTCGAGTCGACCACTTCCCTGAGCGTAGGGTTGTGGTGTTCCTTCCGAGAGAACTTGGAGGAATCGTCGCGGGACGATTTCGCCTTTGGTGTTGATGTCTCCTCGAATCAGAACATTCAGGTCGTGAACATCTTTGTCCCGGATGATGTGGAGGGCTTGTTCGGGATCTTCTGCATGGCCATCTTTCTTGACTTCAGCAGCTTCATCGATCGGTCGGTTCCACATCTCGGTGCTGGCGAACACACCGGCCAATGAGTAGTAATCTTCGGTCGGGATCGGATCGAACTTGTGATCATGGCACCGGGCACATGCGACGGTCAGCCCCAGCAATCCGCGGCTGACGACATCGACGCGGTCTTCCCATTCGTCCGCCATGACTTCTGGAGACGATCGCCGATAGTACTTCGGACCGAGACCGATAAATCCGAGGGCGACGTCATCGCTGACATCTTCTGGAGTGAGCAGATCGGCAGCGAGTTGTAGTTTGACGAACTGATCGTACGGCAAGTCGAGATTAAACGCTTGAATCACCCAGTCTCGATAGCGGTATGCATTCGGAAAGAAGAGGGCTTTGTTGTTGCCAACAATGTGTGCCTGATCTTCAGCGTATCTCGAGATATCGAGCCAGAGGGTCGCCCAGTGCTCTCCAAATCGAGGAGAGTTGAGCAGCTTGTTGACCGTCGTCCTGAGTGCCTGATGGCGGTCAACTTTGGAGAGCTCAAAGAACTCTTGGGTTTCTTCAATCGTCGGCGGTAAGCCGATCAGGTCGAAATACAGTCGTCTGAGAAGTGTTTTATCGTCGGCTGGTCCGTTGGGTTGGAGGCCTTCTTCTGCCAGTCGCTTGTCGACGAAGTAGTCAATCCGGTTTTCGGCTTCTTCGGGAATAGTGGTCTGTTGTGGTGGTTGAAATGACCAGTGCTGGCGAGCTTCTTCCCAATCGATTTCAGCCGCTTTGCGCGCGATGATCGGATCGACTTTCTCGTCGCGCGGATCGGGAGCACCCATTTTGATCCACTTCTCGAAATGAGCGATCGTTTCAGGAGGAAGCTTCGACTTGGGAGGCATCTCGAAGGATTCGTACTTGATCGCTTCGACCAAAAGGCTTTCGTCAATCTTCCCCGGAACAACGGCCGGCCCGGAATCTCCTCCGCGTCGAATTCCGTCTCGAGTATCAACGGTCAGGCCGCCTTTGGCTTCGCTGTATTCTTGCGAGTGGCATCGGTAGCAGTGCTCAATCAGAACGGGACGAATCTTGCTTTCGAAGAATTCGACCTTGTCGTCTGCCAGCAAATTGTCTGTCGAGACGAACGAAAGAGAAGTGGCTGCCATCAGCAGAAGTGTGCAGAACCGATCGAGAGACACATGAGAGGTGAGAAACATGGGAAGGCTCACCGCAGGAGGATGGAGGCACAGGGGAACACAAGGCGGGCGATACATCAACGATACGTGATTCGAGGTCCGTTGTCGATTGGAAGCAACGCGACGCGGGAGGAAATTTCCTGATCGAGGCTGTCAGATTCGTTGTGATCCAATCATCGTCGGAACCATCAAAGAAAGGAGAGTTGATTGAATACGGAACTCTTCGCGGAATCGCTAAGATGCGTTGAACGCAATCATCGAGCGTTCATCAGAACGAAATCATCACTCAACAGCACACTTCAGTCGTTCGATACTGGATTCCGGAAACACTATGGCTTTCGACACGAATAGACTCCTCAACGGTTCTCATCCCGATCTCTTCAGCCTGACGACGCACGGCCCCGGTCCGGAGGGAGAGCTTCCACTCAATGAGCAGATGTTGCTTGATTTGCCAAGTGGAGAACTGTTCGGCATGACGCAAAATGCCGGGATGGGCTGGGATCCGAACCAATTGCTTCGCGATCAAATTCTGATCTTGAGCACGATGGGGGGAATCCGGGCTGAGGATGGTCGACCGATTGCGCTCGGGTATCACACCGGCCATTGGGAAGTTGGTCTGTTGATGCGGGAAGCTGCCGAAGAGCTAAATCGCAACGAGTGTCTGCCTTTCGCGGCGTATGTGTCCGACCCGTGTGATGGTCGTTCACAGGGAACGACTGCGATGATGGACAGCCTCGCTTATCGCAACGATGCAGCTGTCGTGATGAAACGGCTCATTCGATCGCTTCCTACTCGCAAGGGCGTGATTGGTGTCGCCACGTGTGACAAGGGGCTTCCAGCTGCGATGATGGCGATCGCTGCCCAGCATCATCTGCCATGTGTCATCGTTCCCGGTGGAGTAACATTGCCTCCCACGGAAGGAGAAGATGCTGGCAAGGTTCAAACGATTGGCGCCCGGTTCGCGCATGGAGAAATCGACCTTCGCACCGCAGCCGAGATGGGTTGCAAGGCGTGCGGATCAGCAGGGGGAGGATGTCAGTTCCTCGGAACCGCAGCGACGTCTCAAGTTGTCTCCGAAGCTTTGGGGTTGTCGCTTCCACACACTGCGCTCGCTCCGAGCGGGCAACCGGTCTGGGTCGACGCAGCGACGAGATCGGCACAAGCACTGGTCAACATGATCGCGGCGGGAAAGACCGTTAAAGATATTCTGACTCCCGATGCACTTCATAACGCGATGGTCGTCCATGCTGCATTTGGAGGCTCGACCAATTTGTTGCTGCACATTCCCGCGATCGCTTTCGAAGGGGGACTCGAACGACCGGTCGTTTCCGATTGGAATCGAATTAACAGACAGACGCCGCGACTTGTTGATGTGCTACCGAATGGTCCAGTCGGTCACCCAACGGTCAGAGTCTTTCTGGCTGGTGGTGTTCCCGAAGTGATGCTGCATCTGCGAGAGCTGAATCTACTCAAGCTTGATGTCATGACGCCTGCTGGCATCACATTGGGAGATGTTCTCGAGTGGTGGGAAGCTTCCGATCGACGAACACAGTTTCGTAACATGTTGCAGGAGAAAGATGGTGTTGATCCGGACGATGTCATCCTCTCTCCTGAAGCAGCGAAACAGCGAGGAATGACGAGTACGGTCACGTTTCCAGTTGGAAATATTGCTCCTGAAGGTTCTGTGATTAAAAGCACGGCGATCGATTCGAGTGTTGTCGATTCCGATGGAGTTTATCGTAAGCTCGGCCCGGCGAAGGTCTTTACCTCAGAACGGGAAGCGATCCGGGCTGTCAAAGGGCAAGGCGACCGGAAAGTTGAAGCGGGCGATATTCTTGTGCTGATGTGCCGTGGTCCACTTGGGTCCGGAATGGAAGAGACCTATCAAATCACTTCCGCCCTCAAGTTCCTTCCATGGGGCAAGCACGTGGCAGTCATCACCGATGCTCGCTTTTCAGGAGTATCGACAGGAGCCTGCATTGGTCACGTCGGTCCGGAAGCCTTAGCTGACGGACCCATCGCCAAGCTTCAAGATGGCGATCTCATTGAAATCGTGATCGATTGCGGAGAGTTAACCGGCTCAATTAATTTCGTCGGCACGGAAAGCGAACGCGTCGATCCACAAGCCGGTGCGGCGATTCTGGCTGAGCGCTCCGTGACAAACCGACTGCACGCCGATCCAGACCTTCCGGACGAGACGCGGATGTGGGCACTGCTGCAACAAGCCAGCGGAGGAACCTGGGGCGGCTGCGTCTATGACGTCACCGCCATCGAAAACGCCCTGTTGGGATCAACGCGTTGAATAGCCGGTCTTCGCAACTAGGGAAGAAGGATCAGCACGAAAGTCTTAGGTTTCGGAAAAGCAGTTCGTCTGAACGCTCTTGAGATTCTGAAGTGCGATTCAGTTGAACGATGCTTTGCAAATTGACATCAGTATTACGCGGTTAATCAATGAAGTGTCCGGGAATCCCTCGCAGGCGGTTTGCCTCACATTCATTCGGAAGACGGTCTGTCTTCCTGTTCCTGCTCTTGATCGCTTTCGGTTGCCGTTCGACGTCCGAATTGATTACGAGGCCTGCAATTGTTGCTCAGATCCCAAATGGGACGTCTGCCAGTGACGCCACGCTTCAGATGGAAAGCTGGGGTTATGAATGCCAGTTTCAGTCTGCAGGACGATTTGTTGCTCTTGATGAGAAAGGCTCGAACGTAACACACGACTCCATCAATTTTGTACGTTGCAGTAAAGCTGTCAGGGACGGACTCGTAACCACTGCACACAGCGTCGCAATCGTACTCGATGACAATGATCAAGTAAGTGACGTGCTGGAGCGTTGGGATTATGTAGGACCTTAGTCGGTCAATTCTTTAGAGTGGGCGCAGCGAGACTTCTCACGGTATGGTCAGCGAGATTCTTGGCCGAGGTCGGACAGGATCTGGCGCATGTAGTCGATGCTTTCTTGAGTGATCTTCTCTGCGCCGGGGGAGTAGTCGAAGACTTCGACGGAGACCCAGCCGTCGTAACCCGACTCGAGGAGTGCTTCGAAAATCGGATGATAGTCCGTTTCTCCCATGCCTGGGCCGAGGAGATTGCTGTCGTTGACGTGGAAGTGCCGTGTGATCGCTCGGTGTTTGTGGATCAGCTCTGGGAGGGGAGTTCCTTCTCCCAGCATCGCTTTCACGTCTTGATGCAGGGCAAAGTTGGGATGATTGACGGCAGCGATCAGTTCGGCAGCTTGATCGCAGGTGTTGATGAAATCTGTCTCTTTGGTTGTCAGAGGTTCCATCAGCAGGTGCACACCTCGATCTGCAATTCTGGGCATTGCAGATTTGAAGACGTCCGCAGCCCGGTCGAATGCCTGTTGTGAGTCCGTACCTTCTTCGAGATTCCGTTGGAATGGAGAGCCGAAGACCATCACTTTTCCGTCGAGATCGCCGCACAAGTCTCCGAGTTCGATGAGATAGTCGCTCGTAGCTTTGCGAACGTCGGAATCGGCAGTTGTCAGGTGGAGGCCTTCTGTTTTCGCGAGGAGCCAGTGCAGCCCGATGATCTCAAGACCGTTGTCAGCTGCGACGCGAACCAGTTCCTGTCGCTGTTCTGAAGTGATTTCCTGAACATTCGAGCCCAACGTGAATGGAGCCACTTCCATTCCGGTATAACCGACAGAAGCCGCAAACTCGCACTGTTTCTTCCAACTCCAGCCTTCGAACAACTCTTGGCAAATGGCAAACTTCATGAACCAATTCTCTCTTTAGCGATTGGTGGTCTTTGGGAAGGTAGTCAAGGGATGACAACCTTGAGGGGGTTGCCGGATTCCTGAAGCGATAGATCCACTTCATGTCTCGACCGGCTGATCGAGTGTCAAGCGTGCGGGTTCTACCGGTCGATCCATTCTGACACATCCTGACGTTGATTCCCAACGTATCGAGAACAACGCATTCACGTGTCGTTGCGGTTGCACAAGGTTAGTGATCGCGAAGACCTGCGAGAGTAGGGAAGACGTTCCGATTGCGTGAAGTGCGGAAGATGGATGCGCCGAAATCCTGACTAGTGGTCGCTGTTGGAGCGTCCAGAGAGTTGGGGTTAGTTGAAGAGGACCGGAGTCATGAGACACAATTTATGGGTGCCGCTACTTGCTGCCTGCATGGCAATGGCAAGTGCTGCTGAAACAGAGGCTGGGCTGTTCTGCGGAAGTGGTCGCTTCCGTTGCTGCCCATTGGACACATGCGGAACGATGGGCGACTACTGCAATGCACGAGTCAATTGCGGTCCATCGTACAAAACAGTCCGCGAAACGATCATGTGTACGGAAACGTACAACGAATGCGTGACTGTCTACGACACTTGCGTTGAAAAGACACCTGTCACCTGCCAGCGAGTTGTCTACGACACTCACTACCGCGACGAGTGCTACACCGTCCGCAAGCCAGTCTACAAGACTTGCTACCGGACTCAGTGCTACACCGTTCGGGTTCCTCACTACAAGACTTGCTACCGCTGCGTCACGCAGACAATTCGCAAGCCTGTCTACAAGACCTGCTACCGAACAGTCAGCTACTGCCGACCAGTCTATAAGACTTGCTACCGCAACCAGTGCTACACTGTTCGCATTCCTGAATACAAAACTTGCTACCGCAACGTTTGTGTTCGAAGCTGCAAAGTCGACTACAAGACTTGCTACCGCGATGTCTGCCAGACAGTCTTCCGACCTGTTACCACAACTCAATGCGTTCCTGTTCAGTGCGGTGAGTGGAAAACAGTCTCCGAAACTGTCCCAGGAGAATGCTACGAGAAGTGCGTTCAGGACCCAGGCACTTTCTGCTACGACGAAAACTCATGCTGCTGCGTTTACAAGCCAGGCCAAACGCGACGTGTGATGGTCCAGGATCCACCACGCACAATCTGCCGCAAAGTCTGGTGCCCAAAGACTGTCAACAAAACAGTCACCTGCACCCGCATGGTTCCAGAAGTCAAGACCTGCAAAGTTCCTTACACTGTCTGTGTTCGAACTCCAGTCTGCGAAACCAAGCAAGTTCCTTACACCACTTGCACCTATCGCTGCGAAACTCGCACCCGACAGGTTCCTTACACTACTTGCTGCATGGTTCGTGAATGCAAGCAGGTTCCTTACACCACCTGCACATACACCTGTGAGCAGGTCTGCCGTAAGGTTCCTTACACCACTTGCACCTACACCTGTGAAACTCGCACGAAGCAGGTTCCTTACACAACTTGCTCGTACACCTGTGAAACACGTACACGCAAAGTTCCTTACTGTGTCCCACGCACAGTTTGCGAAACTCGTTACGTCACAAACGTGAAGCGAATTCCACGACAGGTCAGCGTGACCAAGACTCGCTGTGTTCCAAAGACTGTCTGCCGACAGATCCCTGTCTGCAACGATCCTTGCGACGCCTGCGATGTTGCCGGACCAGCTTGTGCCGCTCCTTGCGACACTTGCGATAGCGTGAACTAAATGAGTTGACGTTCTCTCAGCGTCAGGAGGGAGAAGTTCTCGCACTGACCCCAAGAGAAGCTGAAAAACGCTGAGAGATGCCAGATAGATCGGTTGCCTTCGGGTAACCGATCTTTTTTTAATTGAGTTTTCCGCGATCACAGCGGAAGTGCATCCATCCCGGACAGATCGAAATTCTGTTGCGCATCAACCAGTCCCTGTCGACGCGTGTGCTCAGACTGCTACAATTTCCGGGAGTCCCTGTCGGCGGGAAAAGTCTCGTCAGGTGATCCACAGGGCATGGAACGGATGACACCTTTACTAGTAAGTCCTGTCAATTGAATTTTTCGCCGTCATTATTGTTGGGCCAGTCCGGAACGTCGTCGACAACGTCCAATCTGGAGTTTGACTGGCCATACTTATGGTGGGAGTGGTTGCCGTTCTTTTTGATTGGCATGGCTGTCATCGCCACGCTGCTCTTCGTCCGCAAAGATACGTCTCGACTCCCCTGGTTCTGGAAAACGCTGCTCGGCGGATTTCGACTGTCGTTCCTCGCCATTGCGATTGTCATCGCTTTGAATCCTCATGTGCGGACTCAAACGAGTGCGTTTCGCAGCTCTCGCGTCATTCTGCTCGTCGATACATCAACGTCGATGCAGCAGCCCGCTGGCAACGATCCCGGAACTTCAGCAGCCCCAAGCACCACGCGGGCAGAGGTTGTCCGAACGCTTCTTGAAGACTCACCACTGATCGACGAGTTGCGGTCCGACCATATCGTCGACGTTTACACGTTTCAGGACAACGTGAGCGAATTGCTCGTCCGGCTTCCTCAACGCTCTGAAGGCGATGGAACTGCTTCGCAGCAAGCGACAGCGTCCGCTCCGATCTCTGATTCTTCGAGTGAGTCGGATGTGGATTTTGACTGGTCTGCCGTGCTGGCTCCCGAAGGGCATCTCACTCGTTTGGGAGATGCTGTTGACCAACTGCTCGTCGAAGCAGGCGGAGCGACGCTTTCCGGAATCGTGGTTGTCTCTGACGGAGCAGTGAACGCCGGCAAGGAAGTTTCGATTCCGCGCGAACGAGCCATCGCAGAACAGGTCAGGCTCGTCACCGTTGGTGTTGGAGGGACTGAGGAACCACGAAATCTCGAAGTTGTCCGCGTGATTGCTCCGACCGACGTGCAGAAGGGCGACTCCTTCGAATTCTCCGCGATTCTCAACGGGCAGGGTGTCACCGGAGATTCTGTGCAAGTCGAGCTTCTTCAACAGGGACCGAACGATCCCGAGCCAATCGTTGTTCTCACCGAGAATACGACCATGTCAACGGACGCAGCCCCGACTGAGATTCGTTTTGATCTTAAGCCAAGTGAAGCTGGCGAATACGAATTCACACTCAGGG
The DNA here is from genome assembly GCF_040717535.1 of Thalassoglobus sp. JC818. Classification (NCBI taxonomy): domain Bacteria; kingdom Pseudomonadati; phylum Planctomycetota; class Planctomycetia; order Planctomycetales; family Planctomycetaceae; genus Thalassoglobus; species Thalassoglobus sp. JC818. The sequence goes on along the minus strand of NZ_JBFEFI010000009.1, from coordinate 63,274 downwards.
CCAAGCTGCAGGACGGTCAGGAAATTCGCGATGAAGACAATCAGCTGAGCCGCACGGTCAGCCTGTATGATCGTCCGCTGCGAGTGCTCGTCGTCGCAGGTGGTCCGATGCGAGACTATCGATTTTCCAAAAACGTTCTGCATCGCCATCCGTCGATTCTCGTCGATGTCTGGCTGCAAACGGGAACCGTAGGGATCAGCCAGGAATCCAATCGCCTGCTCTTTCGATTTCCAGAAGACAAGGAATCGATGTACGAGTACGACGTGGTGCTGGCGTTTGATCCTGACTGGTCGCAACTTTCCGATGAGCAGCAAGAGTTGCTCAATGAATGGGTTTCGAACGAAGGTGGAGGAGTTTTGGTCGTCGCTGGGGATGTCTACACGTCCGAACTGGCTGCCAGCGAGGAACTCTCGCAGATCAAAAAGTTGTATCCCGTCTTGCTCGAAGAAGTCAGTCTTCGGCTGGGAAACACCGACGTGGCGACAACTCCCTTTCCAGTCGGGTTTACTCAAGAGGGGCAGGTCGCCGAGTTTCTGAAAGTCGATGAAGATGGTGAATCCGATGCGTGGGAAGAGTTTCCCGGTGTCTACCGGACGTATCCCACCGTCGGAGCCAAAGCAGGCGCAACTGTCTTTGCAGAATTCACCGATCCGCTCGCACGTGGGCCAGGAGGGCAACCGATTCTGATCGCCAGTCAGCGATTCGGGCAGGGGAATGTCCTTTATCTCGGAAGCCCGGAGATGTGGCGATTACGTGCCATCGAGGAAAGCTACTTCGAACGTTTCTGGATCAAGGCAGTTCGCAAAGCTGCGGAAGGTCGTTCGAAGAGAGGACTTCAGCGCAGCTTCTTCATTCTCGATGGACGCGAGTTTGATCTGGGCCAATCTGTCCCTTTGCGGGTACGATCTCTAACACCTGAATTCGAGCCGCTTGTGGCGGATTCGATTTCTCTTGATCTGTACGGTCCTCGAAATCAACCGATTCTCCCGGGGCCGACACTCACGAAAGATCGAGTTCGGCCTTCGGAGTTCGTTGGAGACTATCGACCATTACAGCCCGGGCGGTATCGATTTGAGTATGATGTCCCTGATTCCAATGAACGTATTACTCAGGAGATCGACGTGCTCTTCCCTCGACAGGAGGCAGCTTCGTTTGTTCAGGAGGTTGGAATTCTCAAACAGCTGGTTGAAGGGACCGGAGGGGACTATTTCCCAATCGAACAAGCGGCGGAAGAGGTCGCCTTGCGTTTGCCAAACAGAAGTGAGTCCGTGACGATTGATCAGAAAATCCAGGAAGTTTGGGATCGAAAGTGGTTAATGGTCCTGTTGGCTGCCCTCTTGTCGGCAGAATGGCTGACAAGAAAATTGCTTCGTCTTGCCTGATCACAACAGAAGAGGTGCATCTGTGCTCCCCCAGGAAATTCAGAGTGTTCTGAGCAAGTTTCGGCAAGCGATTCGTCGGTACGTTTTCCTCGAAGGGATTGCTCTACTGATCGCCATTGCCTGTGCGATCTTCTGGATCACCTTCGCCGTTGATGTCATTTATTTCCGCATTTCCCGATTGGAGCTGCCGAGTTCGTTTCGACTTCTCGTCTTAATGGGCATGGTCATTGTCCTGGCGACAGTCGCTGCCTCTTGGTTTTTCTTCCGATTGCTCCGCAGCTTTCGCAACCGTGACCTCGCACTCGCTTTGGAACGACGATTCCCTCAGCTGCAGGATCGATTGATCACAACCGTTGAATTCGAAGGTGAGGACGCATCGCAACTCAAGTCAGCAATGATGGAGCGGACGAGTCGAGAGGCAGTCGACGCACTCACGAAAATTGACATCGACGAAAGCTTCGATCCCACGCCTCTCAAAAAGCTGGGTATGGTGGCAGCCGTCCTGTTCTGTACGCTCGCGGTCTTCAGCGTGGCCAATGCTGCTGGAGTGAAGCGTTGGATGCAAGCTTATCTGTATGGAGAAGAGAACTATTGGGACCCGTTCCGAAAGAACTCACTCAATCTTCGTGTGCTCGCGCAGCCCGGCGATCGTGTTAAAGAGTTCGATTCCAATCGAATCTATAAACACCCTCGCGGGTCTGACCTCGAGTTGATTGTCGAGAGTGCGGAAGAGATGACAGTTCCGGAACGTGTCGATCTCAACTATCTGATCTTTGCATCGGGAGGCACAAAACGTGGACGGGCCACGATGTCACCGGTTGGATCGGGCCGTTTCGTGCAGACCATCTCACAAGTGGTGGACGATCACGAACTGTGGATGATCGGCGGCGACTTCGTGAATCGGCGACCGTACCGAGTTCAAGTTGTTGATCCACCCGAGATCGACTCCATCTCACTGCAGTGCGATTACCCGAGCTACACCGGCATGGACGGGCAAGAGGATCAAATCGTTCGCGTCGTCGCAACGCAGGTTGCACTCCCGATGGAGACAGAGTTCGTTCTCAATGCTCAGGCAAATAAACCAATTCGAGAAGTCGACCTTCGCAGCGACAGGTTTCGACTCCGTTTCGGTCGGCGCAGCGAAGCAGCGGACAGCGCCGAAGAAGTCAGCCTCGAGTTGCTTGATGAAAATGGCGTGACTCAAAAACGAATCGCACTCGCTGCGCCGGTTGAAAGTCTTTATTCGAGTGATCGAAGCGCCTTTCAGTTTCCCCTCGTGGTGACGACTATGGCCGAGGAAGAGTGGGAGAAAATGGACAACGCTGTGCCGTTTCCGTTCCCAATTTCGGCGGACACGAGTCTGAAAATCTTCCTACACGATGAAGATGACATCTTCAGTCAGGAACCAACTCAATTGTTGATTGAAGGAATCGCGGACCGAGCGCCGGTGATCGATACCAAACGGACCGGAGTTGGGACCATCGTGACCCGTAATGCCAGCTTGCCAATTGAAGGCCGCATCTCCGACGACTACGGGCTGGCAGACGCCTGGTTCGGTTACCGGATCGGAAGTGACACAACGCTCAATCAAACTCCGCTCCTCAATCGCCCCGATGGTCAGAAAGACTTCGTCTTGAACGACTCATCATCAGGGGAATTTGAGCGGTTCGCTCTTCGTCCGCTCAAGCTTCAGGAAGGTCAGACTCTGACGCTGGGAGTCTATGCAGAAGACAAGGATCACCTGAACGGGCCCAACGTCGCACATGGAGAGTTGTTCAGCTTTAAGATTGTCTCTGATGACGAATTGCTCGCGCGACTCTTTGACCGCGAAGTAAACTTGCGTCTGCGATTCGAACAGATCCGTTCTGAAGTCGGCGAGTTACGGAATTCGCTCGGAAACGAAACTGAGCGGGCGCAGCGATTCGATAACGAGCCAGCGGTTCGATCAGCCGAAAGCCCGGTGCTGTCGTCTTTTATTGAGCGGTCACTGCATCAATTACGAAAAAATCACACCGAATCGCGAGCCATTGAAGTCGCCTTCCGAGAACTGCGCGAAGAAATGGTGAACAATGGAATCGACACAAAAGAGAAGCTCGACCGCATTGATTCTGGGGTGATTGCCCCGTTGAAAGTTCTCAATGAACAGCTTTTCAACACAGCTGACGAACGTTACGCATTGCAGCGTATACGGTTACAGCAAGTCACGGGGGTCGAGGAATCAATCAACGAGACGATTCCTGCTGTGGATGAATTGTTGGCCCAGATGGATCGAATTCTGGATGAAATGCGAGATCGGGGGACGATTAACGATCTCATTCAGAATCTCCAGAGAACAATTGAACAGCAACGTAAGTTGTTAGAAGAGACTGAGAACAAGCGGATTGAAGAAAATTTCTTCTTTGATTTCGACGAGTGAGTGAGATGATTCATCTCACAGCACAGTAAATGACGAGATGTTAAATATGCGGAATCTGCCAATTCTCCTCATCTGGATGGTCATGGCGGCCGCGCCGGTGAGTGAAGCACTCAGCCAATCACCGACAGGCAGCAGCGAAGAATCTCCAGCCGCTCCCGCTGTCGATCTCTCAAACGCTCAGAAACAGCTCTTTCGCGACTACGAGCGCTTCGAAAAATCTCTCTACGACGTCGCTGAGCAGATTCGTCGAAAAGATCCAGAACAGGCAGAAATCCTGTACCGGGCTCGCAGCAAAAGCCAGGAGGAGAACGTCCTTCAGGAAATGGAGCTCATTTCCGAGCTTCTTTCTCCAACTGCACAAGGGGATCAGCCTGCGCAGTACGGACCAGCTGTGGATCGGCAAAAAGAAGTGCTGGCCCGCATGGAAACCATTCTCAAACTGCTCCAAAGCCTCGACGAACGGCAACGGCTGGCAGATGAGATGCGGCGAATTCAAGAGCTGCTGAAGGAAACCAATCGGGTCATCGCCGGACAAAAAGATGTTCGAGCAGAAACTCTCCGCGGACGTGATTCACAACAACTAAGTGACTCACAGCAGAAAGTCGCCGACAAGGCCGACGCACTCGCTGAGAAGATCGACGAACAGGACAAGGCCCGCGAGGACTCGCAAGAAAACGGCAATTCCGAGGAGGGAAACGAAGAGGAATCCAACTCTTCTGAGGATTCATCCTCCGATGAACCGAAAGAGACCTCTCCAGCGGAACAGTCCGAAGGCGAGAAATCGGAGAGCAACGGCGAATCAAGTTCGAGCGAAAGCTCGTCGTCGGAAACTGGTGAACAGTCCTCTTCTTCTGGTGAGCGTTCAGAGGGTGAAAAGTCCGAGTCTTCTGAATCAGAAAGCAGCGGGCAAAAGAGCGAAGGTCAGCAGCAACAAGGCCAGCAGCAACAAGGCCAGCAACAGCAACGCCAACAACAAGAACAGCAGCAGACTGCGGGTCGAGAGCAGTTGGAGCAGGCACGTAAGGAGATGGAAAAAGCCATCGAAGACCTGCTCAACGAACAGAACGAAGAAGCTGTCGAAGATCAGGATGCTGCCATCGCTCGCCTGGAAGAATTGAAGGCGGAGCTGGAGGAAATCCTCAGGCAGCTTCGCGAGGAGGAGAAAGAATCCTATCTCACGCTGCTGGAAGCACGGTTTCAGAACATGCTGACCCGTCAGTTGCGCGTTAATTCAGAAACGGTGCGAATTGATCAAATCCCGGAAGACGCGCGACTGCAGCAAAATTATGCATCGCAAACTGCAGACGTGCGCAAACAACAGGAAGACAACCTGATCGATGCCCAAAAAGCACTCAATCTGCTGATTGAGGAAGGTTCTTCGGTCGCATTTCCGGAAGCCGTCCAGCAAATGAACAAAAATATGCAGATTGTGATTAATCGCCTGGCCAATCAGGACACCGGAAAAACAACTCAGTTGGTGGAAACTCTGATTGCAGAAACACTTGAGGAAATGATCGAAACCTTCCAGCAGGAACTTGAAGATCAGGAACGAGAGCAACAAGAAGGCCAGCCGGGACAACCTTCCGAACCTGATGACCCTTCACTTGTCAATCAAATTGCCGAACTGAAGATGATTCGATCCCTACAATTACAAATCAATCGAATTACTCAGCAGATTGGCACGGAAAATGATCCTTCAGTTCCACTCGATGCGGATCAGCTTGATTTGATTGACGATCTCGCCCGCCGCCAACAGCGGATTCAAAAAGCCACTTATGACCTTTCAGTCGGGAGAAATAAGTGAGACGACGTATTACAAATTATGTCTTCCTGTGCGGGTTCGGCCTTGTCGCCGTTCTGTCACAGTCGAAAGCCTGTCTCGCGGCCAGCGATCAGGTCTATTCCTCTCCGAGCGTCGAAGAGCTCCAGCTGGGAGTCAATGAATGGCTGACTCAGCGGGGATTGGAACGATCACCAGCTGTCGATGCAGTTCAACCTTTCTGGGAATTCTCGGGGACCCCCTCACCGGAGCAGAAGTTCGATGCTCTGATGCGTACGTTCTATCTCGCCGATGACCAGACACGAAAGATCGTGGACCAGTGTCAGTCATTCACCTTCGGACCGGAATTGCTTCGACTGCAAGCTGTGCCGTCTGATGTGACTGCCGCTGAACCGCTTTACAGCCACAACGTCAACTACTTCCTGGCGCGGCATCTTTCACTGCTCACGGCGTATTCCGAAGCTGTCGAGTTGTTCAAAACGATCGACCTCAATTACGTCGTCGATCCAGCCGGATGCCTGTTCTACCGCTCGGTCTGTGAACATCATTTGTTGCTCAGAAACGAAGGTCTCGATTCTCTCGAGAAACTTCTTGAAAGTACGGAGAGCATTCCGGTGCGTTATCAGGAGTTGGGAGAACTCATGAGAAACGACCTGCAGTCCGTCAAAGAAAAATCCCTCGGCGAAGTCGCAAGACAAATGCGGGACGTCGAACGTCGGTTGAATCTCGGTCGAACTGGGGAAGATGTTCAGGAAGTTGAAGAACGAATCATCGCGACGCTGGATGAGCTGATCAAGAAAATGGAACAGCAACAACAGCAGCAATCTCAATCTTCAGCTGGCTCTTCGAATTCATCAGCCCCTGAGAACGGAGCTGATGACACCTACCTTGGCGGAATTCAAGGAGAAGGTCTGACCGACAAAAAAGACATCGGCAACAAAGACAACTGGGGTGATTTGCCTCCGAAGGCACGTGAGGCAGCTCGCAATATGCTCGACCGTCAGTTCCCATCTCACTATCGCCAGGCTGTCGAACAGTACTTGAAGAAGCTGGCCGATCGACCAGCTCCGAGTCCGTAATCGGCGACTTACATAGTTCGTCGATGGCAAACGCTGCGAGTCAGAGTCTCTCGATCCGGTCGGGAACCGGATCGGTTGACACCGCGACAATTGAACTTCGTTTGCCTATACTTTCTCGAAGGAAGAGATGTCACCTCTCATCATTTCCAACGTGAAAGGACAATGGATTGAATACGGCGCTGCAACTGCTTGTAATGGCTGTTCTCTCGGGCGAACCTGCGACAGCGACAACGTTGGATGGGGAATCCATTCGAGGTGAGGTTCTCACACTCAATGATGAGCAACTCGTCATTCAGTCCGATGATGGTCGCTCGGAAATTGCGATCGACCAGTTAATGCTCGTGCAATTCGAACGCCCCGCAGAAGCGGTCGAAACGACTGATCGGTCGGTCGTTCTCGTCGATGGTTCGTCGATTCAATTCGAGACCGTGACAAGTGAACCGCAGGCGATGACCGTGAGTTCAAAAGTTCTCGGTGAACATGAACTGTCGACCGAGCAGGTCTCTCGAGTCCGATGGAGCCCGGTCGATGATCAAATCGCAGAGAGTTGGGCAGACCTGCAGACGCGAGGCTCTCGCGACGACTTGCTCGTTTTCCGCAAAGGTGATGTCCTCGATTACGTCGGAGGTACGGTCACACGGATCACCGACAAAGGGGTCACTGTTTCCGTAAAAGGTCGCGAACTGACTGCACCGCTCGAACGAGTCTTCGCGGTCATCTATTCCGGACGCGAGACGAAGAGTGGCTCAAGTGCAGGAGCATTGAAAACGACATCCGGAGATGTTTTGCAATTGAAGAGCTTGACGTTGAGTGAAGACGTCATGGAAGTGAAGACTGACTGGCTGGATTCGTTGACGATCCCGTCTGCTTCGGTCAACGAAATCGATTACGCTGGCGGTAGAATTCGGTTCCTGGCAGATCTCCCTTTTGACGAGTCAGCTTCTCAAAGTCCCGATACAGAATTTCCAGTCGTTTGGTTCACGGCGAAGAATTTCCCAGCCGGGTCAGGTGGACGTCGTCCGCTGCTGATTGGCGAGGAAAGATTCTCACGCGGACTGTGGATGCACTCCGGGGCGGTTGTTCGTTTTCGCCTCAATCGTCAATTCAGTGAACTTCGAACAACTGCCGGATTCGATTTGAACCACGCTGGCAACATGCCTCGGTTTGATCCCAAGGTGAAGCTCGTCATTGAAGGGGATGGAAGCCAACTCTACGAACATGCTTTCAATTGGGATGACCCTCCGGAGAAAGTACGAGTCGATCTTCAAGGTGTTCGTGAACTCGTGATTCGCGTGGAATCCAACGGTTCAGCTCAAGGAATCCTCGAACACTTTGCACTCGGTGATGCACAGGTGATTAAGTGAGAGATTGCAGCGCTCGTGAATTCAGACGAACGATTCTCGGATGCCTGATCGTCTTCGGTGTGGGCGTCCTTTTCACTCCGAAGATCTGTCCAGCGGCGGGGCTGACTGTTTCCGAAGCAGTCCTGCAGGCGGAACAGCAACGGATCGAAACGATCAGCCGTATTGCTCCAGCTGTCGTTGCCATCTTCGATCCCAGTGGGCAGGGTGGAGGCTCTGGTGTTCTGATCGACGAAACAGGATTTGCGATCACCAATTTCCACGTTGTTCAGGGACTCGGCGGGTTCATGAAGTGTGGACTGAACGACGGGAAAGTCTACGACGCTGTGCTCGTGGGAATTGATCCGACCGGCGATGTCGCGATGATTCAGCTGTTGGGCCGCGACGACTTTCCTCATGCGAAAGTTGGCGACAGTGACAAAGTGAAGATGGGCGACTGGACACTCGCTCTCGGGAATCCATTTCTCTTGGCGGATGATTTTCAGCCGACTGTGACTTACGGGATGGTCAGCGGAGTTCATCGCTATCAATATCCCGCAGGGACTTTTCTGGAGTACACCGACTGCATTCAGGTCGATGCTTCTATCAACCCGGGAAATTCAGGAGGCCCGCTGTTCAACGCTGACGGAGAACTGATCGGGATCAACGGGCGGATTTCCGTTGAGAAGCGAGGCCGCGTGAACGTTGGGGCAGGGTATGCAATCTCGATCAATCAGGTCATGAACTTTCTGGATCATCTTAAGAGCGGCCGCATCGTTGACCACGCCACGCTGGGAGCCACAGTCACGAGCTTGTCCGATGGAGCAGTTGTCGTCTCCAACATTCTCGAGACATCTGACGCTTATCTCAGCGGCCTTCGCCGCGACGATGAGTTGATTTCCTTCGCCGGTCGACCAGTACGAAGTGTGAATCAGTTCAAAAACATTCTCGGAATCTATCCAAAGGGATGGCAAGTTCCGTTGTCGTATCAGCGAGACGGAAAGAGAACGAACATCGTCGTTCGATTGGCCGGGCTCCATCGACGTGCGGAACTCGTTCCGGGTGGGCCAGTTGAACCGGGTCCAGACGAGCCGGACGAAAAACCGCCGATCCCGATTCCAATGCCTCACGGGATGGAGCCTAAGGTTCCCGAAATCCCCGACGAATACAAAGAGCTGTACGAGGACAGACCGGGATACGCGAATTACTACTTCAATCAGGTTCGCACAGACGAATTACTCAACGCGCTCGAACAACAGTTCGGAGATTCGTCTCGGCAACGACTGAACTGGATGTGGGCTGGAAACGTCAATGGCGAGACACCTGTGCAATTCCGGTTCTTGACGGACGTTGTGGCAGCCAAATTGGGAGAGGAGTTCGCTGTCCAGAATCTCGACGAAGATCCTCAGCCGGTGCCGGAAGCAACGGGTGGCCTGCTGACAGCACTACATCATTTCAAGAACCTTCTCCAAGATCCCGACGACTATTTCACAGAATTCTACTATGTCGGAAGCGAACCGCTCGATGGAACCGGCGAACGAGTGGATGTGTTGATTTCGACCAAAGGTCTGGTGACGTCACGCTGGTATTTTAACAGAGATGATCTGCGTCTGGTGGGGTTCGATACATCCATCGATGAAGATCATCAGCCGTGCGAAGTTCGGTTCGGAGAGATGACTGAAATCGCCGGAAAACCCGTCCCCGAAACGATTCATGTTCGTCATGCTCGAAGCGATTGGGGAACAATCGAGTTAGAGACATTCGAAGCGATCGCGCCAGAAGCGGAGGGGGATCAATGATTGTATCGCGACACTCATTCCTCTATTCGATTGTCTTGATGCTCATGCTCTTGGCAGTTGGACCGACGAGCAACGCGGAGTCGTTCTCGAACGCAATCGATCAGGTTCAGCCGAAAGTCGTCAAGCTTTACGGAGCGGGGGGACTCAAGAATCTGGCGAACTACGGCACGGGAGTTCTCGTCAGTCCCGATGGACACATTGCGACCGTCTGGAACCACTTGCTCGACTCGGATGTGGTGACGGTGGTTCTTCACGATGGACGACGGTTCTTCGGAAAGGTGATCGGAACGGATTCGAAAGTTGATCTCGCCATCATCAAGATCGAAGCTGAGGAACTTCCGTTCTTCAACATTTCGGACACTTCGGAAGTCGGTCCCGGTGCGCTGATTCTGGCATTCAGCAATGTGTTCAAGGTCGCCACCGGAGACGAACCGGTCTCCGTGATGCAGGGCGTCGTTTCTGCCAAGACAAAACTGGCTGCGCGACGCGGACGCTACCAAGCTTCTTACGATGGGGATGTCTATCTCGTTGATGCGGTCACAAATAATCCGGGGGCAGCAGGAGGCGTGCTGACGACCGCAGATGGAAAACTTCTGGGAATGCTCGGTCGTGAACTGAAGGGGACCAGCAACACCTGGCTCAACTACGCGATCCCATTTTCCGTGCTGGAGAAATCGGTCAACGACATCGTCGCTGGTCGTTTCAGTCGCACAGATGAACTTCTGGCAGCTGCGGACGAAACAGAATCCGCCGGCTTTCAGGCGATCGACTTTGGATTTCTTCTCGTTCCAGATGTTGTTGCTCGCACGCCCGCGTACGTCGATTCGGTCATTGAAGAGACAGAGGCAGACAAAATGGGGCTGCAACCTGATGATCTGATCGTCTTCGCGAATGGTGAGCTGGTGCATTCGATTCAGACATTGCAGGGAGTCTTTCAACGATTGTTGCCGGGCGACGATTTGCAGCTGATTGTTCGACGCAATAATGAACTTGTGACTTTCACCTTCGAAGTTCCTCGAAAGTAATGATGTCGAATTCGAAACGATGTTCCGTCAGCCGCAGCCCAAAGCATTTGACTCCATTTGGTCTCATGTTCCTGGCTGTGATGTTGCTCGTGCCAGCTTCCACCTCTTTCGGTCAGGGAGTTGCGAGAGAAGAGCAACTGGCGATTCAGCAGGCGATGGCCTATGTCAATCCGTCGATCGTGAGAATCGAAACTGTCGGCGGAGTGGACCTCGTTGGTGACCTGCTCGTGGGGACCGGCCCGACGAGTGGAGTCGTCATTCATGAAGATGGCTACATTATCACCAGTCGATTCAACTTCGTCGCCGATCCTGCGTCGGTGCTGGTGACGACTGCTGATGGAGAACGTTACGCGGCTGAAGTCGTCGCGACCGATTTCTCGAAGATGCTGACCTTGCTGAAAATTGATCGAACCGGTCTTCAACCGCTGCAGTCGGTTCCGGTCGACGAGATGCGTGTCGGTCAACGTGCGATTGCGTTGGGACGAACTTTCGACCCTGAGTTCCCGAATGTCTCTGTCGGAATTATCAGCGCTCTGAAGCGGATTCGAGGCAAAGCTCTGCAGACTGATGCCAAGACTTCTCCGGTCAACTACGGAGGGGCCTTGATCAATCTGAAGGGGGAATGCCTGGGAATTATCGTTCCACTGTCGAGTCAGCGCGATGAGGAAACCGCCGGTGTGGAACTCTACGACAGCGGGATCGGCTTTGCGATTCCTCTGGCCGATATTGAGCGCGTGATCGATCGCATGATTCAAGGCGAAGATCTGCACGCTGGACTGCTGGGAATCGGATTTGAAGCAGAGGGACCTGTCTCTGGCGAAGCTGAAATTGTTCGAGTTCGCCCTCGCTCGCCTGCTGACTCCGCTGGACTCGTCAAAGGCGATGTCGTCACAGAAATCGACGGTGTTCCGATTCGACGCGTGAACGATTTAAAGCAGGTCCTCGGAAACCGTTACGCCGGTGAGACCGTCAGTGTAACGATTCGCAGAGCTGATGATTCCATTCAGACTATGGTCACTCTCACCGATCAACTTGTCGCTTATCAGTTTCCCTCACTCGGAATCCTTCCTGCTCGATCGACCGATCCGTCTCGATCTGGCGTTGGTGTTCGATTCGTGTTTCCGGAGAGCGCCGCTGCGAAAGCGGGGCTGCAAGCTGGCGATATTATCACTGGTTTTCAGTCTGAGACTGTCGAGTCAAGAAGTGACGTTTCCTCGCTCTTGTCCAAGTTTGAAGTTGGCGACACCATCGAATTGAATGTCAGTCGTGATTCAGATTCCGTTGATCTATCGATCACGCTAGATGAGTTCCCCGATGGTGACAACCTTCCAAACATTCCTCCTCCGGTCATGGCACCCGGAAACCGACCCGAAGAGATTCAGGTGGGGCGATTTAATCAAAAACTTCCCGGATCTGATCGCCAGTTTTGGGTGCTTGTCCCTCAGGACTACCAACCGAATCAACCTCAGGGGCTGTTGTTATGGACGCATCCTGCTGGGGACACCATGGAAGCGGAAGTTGTGCGTTCCTGGCGAGATCTGGCGAGCGAGCGTGGACTGATTTTGGTGGGGGTGAGAGCCGAAGACGTCAGCGGCTTTTCTCAGACAGACGAAGAATACGCGAAAGATGTCGTGGAATGGGTCACGGAGAATTATGCGATCGATCCGGCTCGCGTGGCGGTGATGGGAGCAGACGACTCGGGTCCGTTTGCGACTCAACTCGCATTCAAGTATCGCGAACTCTTTCGGGGGCTTCTGGCCATTGATGCTCCTCTCCGGTTTCCTCCACCTGATAGCAATCCGGAGGCGCGACTTTTGATTGGTTTCGTTGTGGGCCCGGAATCTCGCAATAGCGAGCAGGTCATGAAATCGGTTGAGATTCTTCGCGAACGCGAGTTCCCCACCACTCTCATCGAGAACACCGAGCCGGAGATGTTCTCGTTCGATGTGGTTGACTTAATGGCCCAGTGGCTCGATGCACTGGACCGTCTATAAATGGATGATTGACCCGGATGCAATCGCATTTGCGATCTCAGGGAGATCGTTCGATTGTTCCACAAAGGGGGAAATGTGAAGCTTGATGATCCGATTTGTCTGTGTTTCCACGTCTCGAAACGCAAGATTCTGAATTTCATGAGAATCGCCAAGCCTCGCCGAGCCAGTCAGCTCAGCGAGTGCGGAGGTGCTGGGACGGGATGCGGCTGGTGTGTCGCTTACCTGAAACGCAACTTCAAGGATTTTCAGGCAGGCGTTTCCGAGGACGATGTTGATTCCACCGAGTACGCAGTTGGACGACAAAAGCATCTCGCGGATCGAAAGAAAACTCCTCCCACTGCGTGAATCTGATTGAAACTCGCAGCGAGGCTGAATTCGAGCCGACTGAGAAGCACGTTCCTCGTGTCGGATTGCCAGTGAAAAAATGCTGCGTTGGTGGATGGTTCAGGAATTGACGCGAATGCCTTCAACGGTTGCTGAAAAGACGGACTCAAAAAACCGAGAGCTCTCACACACCACAAGTGCGGTGCTGCTTCTCCCCGGAGTTCTGGTTCCCACTTGGGTGATGCGTCCATTCAGGAAGATGTTTCTGGAATCGGGGTATCACGCTGAAATCGGCGACTACCAGTCTTTCGGGAAAGATCTCGATTCGATCACTCGTGATGTTTCGGTTATCTGTGAACGCTTTCAGGAATCACTTCCAGACGGTGTGACCTTCGATCTGGTCGGTCACAGCCTCGGAGGAGTCCTCAGCCGCACGGTTTGTTTGACGAACAAGTTCGAGCGTCTGCGCCGGGTCGTGATGCTGGCTCCTCCAAACCGCGGTTCTCATGTTGCATCCCGTATTGGCCCGTGGGTGCGTCGACTTGTTCCCGTCATCGACGACATCGCTGATCGCGCGGACAGCTCTGTGAATCAATGGCCGCTGAAAATGACCGTCCCCACCGGTGTGATTGGTGCAGAGCCGGATTACGTCGTCAAAGATGAGTCTCTCCATCTCGAAGACGAGAGCGATTTCATCTCGCTGCCGGGGCCCCATTCGTCCCTGATCTTTCGTCGGGCTGCTTTCGAGCAAACCGTGCACTTCCTGGAATGTGGTTGCTTCCACCGTGAATCTTGAATGAAGCGGCGGCGCGCAACTGAAGTCAAAGTCTGAAAGAAGTCTTCGAGTGGCAGGATCCGCAGCTATCCGGCGTATCCTGCCGATCGTTGCAAGCCTTACAGGGTACTGTCTGCCCTGAATGCTTGCGGGTTGTAAGTCTTTGTTGTGATGTAGTTTGCGTTCTGTGCGTCGAGCCTGCTGGACGGTGCTGTCGGCGATTTGGTTTGTGGACTTGAAGGAAAAGGACTTCTCGCTCTGAGATTTTCCTCGTACAACCTAGCCCTCCAACGGCAGCATTCGCCTGTCCGAAATTCCCTCCAATTGACCTCACGAGCATCCTCTCCACCGATTCGGCAATGACTGCTGAAACGGGGCACCGGTTGCCTCACTGACATCCCAAGACAGGAGTCGTTCGATGTCGCAAGACATTCGAAAACTGTGTCTCATCTTCAGTCTGTTCAGCTTTGTTGGCTGTCACGGATATGCCCCAGCATGGCAGGTGCGACAAGCCCAACTACGCACTTACGAGATGTATCACGCCCGCCAGCACCTGGCGACTGAGCTTGCCGGGGCGCAGCAGTCGCTCGGACACATGGCGATGGAAAAGCAGCAGCTTGAGCAAAGCCTCGCCGCTGCCAACCAGCGGATCGATAATCTCGCGATGGAGCGAACTCGTCTTCAGGAGCAGTACAAGACGCTGCTGACAAATCTGCCTGAAGAGAGTCCTCTCAGCGGAGCAGCCAGCCGTCGCCTTCAGGAACTTGCCCAACGGTACTCCGAGTTCGAATTCGATCCTGCCACAGGGATCAGTCGATTCACGGGAGACCTCCTGTTCGCCACCGGCAGCGATCAGATTCAATCGGGTGGATCGAATGTGCTCAACGAGTTTGCCGCGATCATGAACTCTTCGGATACCCGCGACTTCAACATCGTTGTTGTGGGGCACACTGACGATCAACCTGTCAGCAAGCCGTCCACTCGAGCACGACACGAAACGAACTGGGAACTCTCAGCACACCGGGCAACAGCGGTCGTGAAGACGCTTGCCAAAAATGGACTGGCTGAGCCAAGAATGTCGATTGCCGGATACAGCATGTACCAGCCAACAGCTCCGAACTCTGACGAGTCGGGTCGACAACAAAATCGCCGCGTCGAAATCTTTATCGTTGCTCCAGACACCTCCATTGCATCAAATGGCGGCTCACCGATGAAGTAAGTCTTGCGAAGGGTGACGATGCTCAA
Organism: Thalassoglobus sp. JC818; assembly: GCF_040717535.1. Taxonomy (NCBI): domain Bacteria; kingdom Pseudomonadati; phylum Planctomycetota; class Planctomycetia; order Planctomycetales; family Planctomycetaceae; genus Thalassoglobus; species Thalassoglobus sp. JC818. The sequence continues at coordinate 48,115 of NZ_JBFEFI010000009.1, read as the reverse complement.
CGACTGGTTTCAGGATATCAACTGCGAGATGTCCTGGGCGACGTTTCAGAAGCTCCCGCGTCACCCCGCCTTCCGCTACGAATACCTATCGGGGCGGTGCCGTGTGACTCCTCGTCCGCAGTATTATCATGCACGGCTTCCTCTGGAGTCGTGGGAACCGATCTCGAAGGACATTGTTGAACGCGAGGCCGTCGTTGTCAAACCTCTCAGTGAAGTAACCTGCGACGACTTGCACGATTCATTCATTCAAGCCTTCGCTCGTACAGTTCCGTTCCATCAGCTGAGCGAAGCCGAGCGTCAGCGAGCTGCTGCCGAGTTGATCGAAAGAACATTCTCAGGTTCAGACGGACCGTTTCACCGCGATTCATCTCATGTGCTGCGCGATCGGCATTCCCGAGATATTCTCGGCGCAAGCCTGATCACTCTTTTGCCATCTGAGGATCTGGAACACTTCGATCATCCGGGCTGGCGAACGTCTCCTCCGACCGATGCTGCAGAAACGGACTGGGGATTTCCTCATTTGACCTGGATCTTCGTCGCATCTAGCCGGCAACGACGAGGCTTGTCCAGTTGCCTCTTGGACGCCACAGTCTCCGCTTTGAAAGATCGCGGAGACAAAACGCTCCTCAGCACGTTCTTGCTCGGTCACGATCAAAGCTTGCTTTGGCACTGGAAAATGGGCTTCCAACTGATGAGCCACGTCTCCTCGGCGTAGAATCTCTTCCTGCATTAACCGAGTGTGCCTGAGTCGTTTCCTTGAGATCAACGATGTTTTGTCGTTTGTGAGCATCTGAAACTTTTCCCGTCGCGATGAATCGGGAGATGAGTCCGCTGGGAGATCTTGAATTCGATGTTTCGCACATGATTCTGGCCGAAGCACAAGAGATTTTCTCGAAACGCCTCTATAATTCCGGTTCATTCTCCCTTTTTCTCGGAATTCCGGATCATTCAGGATTCGTCACATGGTTGACTCCAACAGGTCGGTTTTCAGCAGTCTCCCGGTACGAATTGTCGGAAGTCTTGCAGCGATCGGAGTGATTGCTGCACTCATGCTGAAGCCAAAAGACAAAATTGAAAACGGTAAGCCCTCGTCGGAAGTTGATCCGATCGATGTGGTTGAAGAAAACGCCGACAGCCGATGCGACAAAGAGCTCTCGCGAATTCTGTCTGCTCTTCAGCCCGGTCGACGTTCGGTCACGATGACGTCTCAAGATCTGGCTGCCGAACTCAATCGATGGTTTCAGACGTGCGGAATAGCTGAAGACATCGTGTTGACGGAGGATGCGGACCTGCAGAAAAAATTGATGTCCGCAGAGGGTTACGAAATCGCTGAATCGGACCGGTATCTTCCAATCGATATCGATCACGTCCGGCTGGCGATGTTGCTCAAGAAGATTGCGGATCACGTTTGCGTCAATGCGACAACAGATCCTGAGCGAGCTTTGGTGCTGTTTGAATTTGTGACGCGGTATGTCAGCCTGATCCCCGAAGAGTTGCAGTCGTCGATCGATTTTCCGTCGACTCCGTATGAATCGCTTCTGATTGGTTACTCAGATGCTGCGGGTCGAGCCTGGGCGTTCTCTGCGTTGCTGCAACAACTGCGACTCGACTCGGTCGTCCTCGTTCCGGCAGATGAAGCAAAGTCAGATCAGTGGCTCGTCGGTGTCAACATTCCGCAGGTCGGTCTGCAATTGTTCGACCCTCGTCTCGGCTTGCCGATTCCCGGTCCGAACGACTCGAAAGCGAATCCTTTCCCCACATCTGCCGCGACACTTGCACAAGTGCTGGAAGACGACTCGCTTCTGAGACAACTCGATTCCGATAAGCAACCATATCCGCTGGTTTCAGCTGATCTGAAAGACATTCGCGTCAAATTGATTGGAAGCCCGATTCTGTGGTCGCAGAGAATGGCGGAACTTCAGTGGGCGCTTCCCGCTGACTCGATCGTCGATCTCTATGATGGCCTTGGAGCGAATCGACTCCGCGAACCGGGTGCTTTCGATCGAATTGTTTCAGTCGGGAAAAAACATGTTCATTGGACTGAGGATCAGATCGAAGTCTGGGATGCTCCGACTCAGCAATTGATTGCCGTTTCCGAAGCCCAGCGAGATGAGAATTCTCCGTATGCCAAGATCTTCGATGTGTTCGCAGGCCCGCAGGTCATGACGTCGAGTCAGAATTCTCCCACACCAGTTCTGAAACCTCTTGAGTATCCGCTGCACGTTGTCCGCCTGGAATTACTCGATGGCGAATACGGCCCAGCCCTTCAGCATATCGGCCGAATTTTGACTTCCTATCGAACGAATTCTACGCCCGAGAATGACGACGCCATTGCATTCGCTGCGATGTGGACCGGGATAGCTCAGACGGAGACGAAAAACTTCACAGCTGCTCGTAACACATTCGATCGCTTCGCGACTACGATTCGGTCTCCTCAATCGCCTGCAATCCTTCTGGATGTGCTCGACCAGACTGCAACGGACTGGAAAGCATATCTGTTCGTCGAAATGAAAGACTTTAAGGAAGCGGCGAATGTGTTGAGTTCAAAGCCAGACACAGCAAGTCCGCTGCGTGATGCTTATCTGGAGCGTCGATGGAATCAACTGGCCGAAAGCGGCGACTCCGGTTCGGCCGATACGGAATGAAGTCTTATTTAAAGCAACGCTGGTTTCTCGTCGCGCTCACGCTCTCAATTCCGATCGGAATTGGTTTGGGACTCGGAATTCCTGCTGCGAAGTTGGATGGATTTTCAAAGAATGTAGCTGGCGGACTCAGCCGAGTTCTGGTGGCGGTCGTGCTGTTTTTGATGTCTGTCACTCTCGACACTCGGAAGCTGACGGCTGCGCTCCGCTCGCCTGCTCCGACGATCTGGGCATCCGTCGTGAACTACGGATTTCTTCCGCTCTGCGCGATTCCGCTCGCGTGGTTTCAGTGGACGGATGATTTTGCGGTCGGTCTCCTCATTGCTGCGAGCGTTCCCAGCACGATGGCTTCCGCATCTGTCTGGACGCGAAAAGCGAACGGGAATGATGCTGTCTCCCTCTTGGTTACGATTTTGACCAATGGACTTTGTTTTCTCGCGACGCCGTTCTGGCTGGCTCAGACACTCGGGGACACAATCTCTCTCGACGTTCGAGATATGATCGAACGACTGTTCGTGACAGCTGTGATTCCGATCGGAGTGGGGCAGTTTATTCGCGGTCGACAATCGATTCGTGAGGCAGCTGACCGATGGAAGACTCCGATCGGCGTTGTCGCTCAGTCACTGATTCTGGTTCTCATCTTCTGGTCGTCAGTTCAGGGTGGTTCTCGTCTGCAGGGGAGTGAATCGTCTGAGCTCGGTGTCGGTGCTGTTGCTGTTGCCTGGTTGTCATGTATCGTATTGCACTGCGCCAGCCTTGTGGTCGTTTTTGTTGGAGGACGAGTCGCTCGATTCGATCGGCCAGATGTCGTCGCCACTGTCTTCTCAGGCAGTCAGAAAACTCTCGCGATCGGAATCTACATCGCGATGGATCTGCTCTCGCAGCGCAACCTCCCCTTCGCCGCTTTCCCGATTCTTATGTTCCACGTCTCTCAGCTGTTTCTGGATACTCTTCTGATCGATCCTCTCGGAAGATGGGTCAATCGTGGCCAGCAATATTCCACTTCAGCAGATTGAGGCGACAAGGCTTTTCCGGAATCGAACAGCTCGTTCACCGGTACAGTCTGAGAGTGTTCGCGACTTGGAATTGCTTCCTACGACGAGGCTGCCGGTCGAAGTTCTTTCCGGTGTTTTCTATGAACTCGGGAAAAGTTGTAAAATCCGCGTGAGTCTTTCTATCGCACTTCGCCCTCCATGGTAGAGGCACATCGTGCGCCGAGGCTTCCTGATTTGTATGTGTTGCTGTTCGTATGAGCGAACACTGCAGCCATTCGATGAAGGCGGTTTGGACGCGTGCTGAAAGGTCATACGCCTGCTCAAGATAAGACAAATCGACCCTTTGTGGTCCGATGCAAACGGTATCCCCTTCACTACTCGGAGTGCTCCGCATGAGTCGCTATTTCACTTTCGGGCTGTCGCTTGTCGTGTTCACCGGCATGCTTCGGTCGGCATCTGCGCAGCCTCTCCCGTTTGATGCGAAAGCGGAAACGTATCAGTCAGAAGATGGAGAGATTCGAGCGTTCGTTCTTCGGCTGGAGCAGCCTTTCCTTGCTGATCAATTTGAGAAGAGCAACACGCTTCGCCTGGAACCGCTCAATGGCAACGCGGACCTCGTCTATCCCAAAGAAGCGAAGTTCACGCAAAAACATGCGGAGTTTTACGGTCGCTTGCAAGGTGAAGGGGTAGCGAAACTACAGCTTTCGTATGAGGTGATTACAGAAGACCTCGCAGGCCAGCCAAGCTTGAATGTGCGAACAACTGAGATCGAAATCTCGGTCCCGACAAGCGAAGGGGGAGATCCTTCGATCTATCCGGAATGGGCACGAATGCAGAATCGTCATTTCGCGGAACTCCTTCGATACTATCCGGAGACGTCCTTCTTTGAGTACGTCCTCCTGCAATCCAAGGATCGTTACGGCGTTGATCCTCCTCCACTTCCGAATGCACAAAGACATCGAACATCGCAAGTTGAAACGGGCCTCTACCACACTTTCAGCGGTGGGCTTGGGCTGCAGCAGTCGTTACAGTGGGAAGTTCTGCGGGGAAACAACGCCCCCGGCGACCTCAACGTCCATATCCAACAACTGCAACCACCAGCATTGCAGTCGTTGGATTACGAACAACTCCTGAAACAGAAAACTGAAGAAGGCTCCGAGCCGTACATTCATTCTTTGGCCCATGCAGTCCCCGACGATCAGTACTTCATTCAGTTTCCAACGATGGAGGCTGCGAATCGCCTGATTGATTTAAGTGTTGAATGGGGAGACAGCTTGCTGCAGATGTTGACTGTCACTGCACGGGATCATCACCTCCGAGAGAAATACGAGCGACAGCTTTGCTTGAAACGAGACGCATTCCCGGAACTCTTCGCCGACAAAGTCATTGGAGAAGTGGCTTTTACCGGGTCGGACTTTTTCTTTGCAGAGGGAACAGACCTCTCTGTTCTGGTTCGGGTACTCAATCCTGAAGCCTTCGAAGCAGCGACGGATGCATGGCTTACGGAGGCAAAGGAGAATTATCCAGACCTACAGGTTCGAAGCGTAAACTACCGAGGGCATCGGATCTCCGCTCGATATACACCAGATCGTGGAGTGAGTTCGTTCCTGCTGATGAAAGATGATGTCGCGATCATTTCCAACAGCCCGGTCGTAATGCGGAAGATCATCGATACGCTATTAGGCGAGAGGCCAAGTCTGAAAGATGCAGCCGACTATCGATATTGCATGACGCTCTTGCCCCCCGGAACTGAGGGTCAGGATGCTTACCTGTTTCTGTCCGAGTCGTTGCTCAAGTATTTGGTCGGCCCGAAGTTCAAAGTTGCGCAGAAGCGTCGACTTCAGGCCTTCAACAATCTGGTGATGCTGAACAACGCTTCTCTGCTTTACAGAATGGAATCGGGGCGGTCGCCGGAATCGCTCAGCGAACTCGCTCAGGGAAACTTCTACGATCCAGAAAAGGTCGTCGATCCAGTCGGCGGGGCATATGACTGGGATGCCGATCGTGATACCGCGACCAGCTCCGTCTTCAATCGAATTAAGTATCTCACGCCGATTGTCGAGCTCGACGTCCTGCAAGTCTCGAATCAGGAGCGGCAGGAGTACGCTCGCTACAAGTCACGCTACGAAGCTCTCTGGCGTGAAGTCTTCGATCCGATCGCGATGCGACTTTCGCTGACAGATCGCAAAGTTCAGGTCGAGACATTGATTCTGCCATTTGCAAACAGTTCATTGTACGGACAATTGCAGTCGATGGTGGAAGGCTCGCCGCAGATGATGGAAACGGGACAATTCGCCAGTTCCGCCGTTGGATCGTTGCAACTCTTGCCTGGTCGCAAGCGTGTTGGCCAGATGATGAAAGTTGTTCCGGGAGTGCAGGAAGTTCTGGAGTCAGATCCAACACTGACGGATCTGAGCTGGCTCGGCGATCGCGTTGCGATTCACTACTTCGACGACAGCATGATCTTCGAAGTTGATCCGTTCAAGCTGAAGCGGACTGATCAGCTGTTCGGCATTGGCGTACCAGAACAGACAGCGATTTCAGCGGTTCTGGCAGCGACCAGTCTTCCGGTAGCTGTCGTGATTGACGTGGAAGACGTCGACAAAGCTGGTCGACTGCTCGATCAGCTAGGCTCAGAGATTGTTCTGAAAGGAGAACCGATCGCTGGCCTCTCGACGGAGTTCGATGCCTATCAACTTCCTGACTATGACGGACACCACGTTTACGTTTTGTCTTATCAGCTTTACGCCGTCAAAGTTCGGCTTTATGTCTCGCTGACCAACAATCAATTGGTCGCAGCCACGACGCTGGACGGTTTGCAGAAATCGATCGACGCGATCGCTGCTCAAGTGGAAGCCGATCCACAGCCAGGACATGCGGAATTGCGAATCAATTTCGCTGCCATGAATGAGATGGAAACTGACCTGCAGTTGTACTGGAACGAGAAGTTACGACAGGCAGCTTATCGGAACGTGATGCCGATCTATCTGCTCGTGAAGCTTTACGACGTTCCGATTGACGAAGTGAACTCGCTGGCGGATTCCAAATACGGCGTCACATATTTCTGCCCGGGCGGCGGCGAATATCGGTTCGATGAGACCCGTGATCAGATTTACTCGTCCGTTTACGGAAATCGACAGGGAGCCCGACAACCGTTGGTAATGCCGGAGCAAACCCCGTTTTCCGAGTTTTACGGATCGCTCGAGAGTCTTTCCGCCCGACTCAAGTTCCAAGACAACAGCTTGATTGGAACGATTGTGATCGAACGAAAACTCGATGAATAGATCTGATTGCAGTGGACGGAAATAGTGCAGCAGCGTCCGTGGCAATCACTCGCCGAGCAGACCTTTGTTCAATCGTCGGAGTGCTTCAGATTCGATTTGACGAACACGTTCACGAGTCAGTCCGAGAGCTTCTCCGATTTCTTTGAGCGTCCGCGGTTCTCCATCTTCGAGTCCGAAGCGAAGCTTGAGAATTGTTGACTCGCGGTCATCCATGTCATCCAGCATTTGAAAGACATGCTTGAGATTGTCGTCCCCGATCAATTCGTCCTCGGGACCGAGAAATCGCTCGTCCGGAATGAGATCGCCCATGGAAACGTTACCGTCTCCATCGTCGCTTTGCGGAGTTGAGTTATAGAGCTGGATGGCCTTCTTGACGATCTTCAGCTTCTTCGGAGGCAGTTCCAGCTCTCGTGCGACTTCTTCCGGGGTGGGAGTTCGTCCCAGCTGATCTTGGAGCTTCGCTGATGCTCTCCGCCACTTGGAAAGCAACTCAACCATATAGGCAGGGATACGAATCGTTTTCGCCGAGTTAATGAGAGCCCGTTTGATCGATTGTTTGATCCAGTAACTCGCGTAAGTGCTGAAGCGAGTGTTCATGTCCGGATCGAAACCTTCAACGGCCCGCAACAGCCCGAGGTTTCCTTCTTCGATCAAATCTTGCAGAGGCAGGCCCTTGCCCGAATACCCACGTGCAATGTTGACGACGAGACGAAGGTTGGCGCGGACCATTCGGTCACGTGCGAGCATATCTCCATTCGAGATCCGGTAGCTCAACTCTTTCTCTTCGTTAGCGGTCAACAGTGCTGTTTCGTTGATCTCGCGAAGGTACGTTTCCAGAGGGTTTTGGACATTGGAAGTTCGACGGCGAGAGATTTTTTGCATTGGTCAACTACAGGTCAAAAGACACCGGGGAACTGGGAGACATTTTGGAATCCTTCCGCAGTCCCAACTCGTCATCGCATCCGTCCTGGACGATCAGAACTGTTTCCTGTCACCGTGTTCGACGTCTATGCAATCCCTGCGAGTCTTCTGCCGATCGACCGGCAACCTGGAAACAACAGCTTGGACAGGAGTTCTAATCGAACATCGGATCGGCGAGTACTGCCGCTCCATACTGCCTTCAGACAAATGACATAAGGAGGGGGAAGCTCATCGGTTGGCGCAAAAATAACGGCCTCCCAGTTATGACTGGAAGGCCGTCTGTAGCAACTTCGCGCGTTTCACGAATCAATCGGTCCACCTGGGGTGGATGTTCCGATTACTCCTGTGGTGCGGAAGATTCGTCTTCTGAGTTCTGCTCGGCTGAATCGTCTTCCTGAGCAGACTTGAGCGAGAAGAGAGGTCCTGAAGAGTCTCCCATTCCCCCTTTGAGCTCCTTCGATCCTGGCTCACCTGAAGCGGAGGAAGCACCGCCATCTTCGGGTTCGATTTCAGCATCGAGTTTCATGCTGAGGCCGATTTTTCGATCGCCGGTATCGACTCGCAGAATCTTGACTTCGATTTCGTCTCCAACTTTGACAACGTCTTCGACAGTCTTCTCTTCGTCTCCGCCTGTCACTTCAGAAACGTGCAGCAGACCTTCAAGTTCTTCTTCGAGTTCAACGAACACGCCGAAGTTCGTGATCTTGGTGACGGTTCCTTTGACGATCGATCCAGGCTGGTATTGATCTGGGATACGTGCTTCCCATGGATCGTCGCTCATCTGCTTCAGGCCGAGAGCGATTCGTTTCCGCTCTTCGTCCACCGAAACAACGATACACTCGATTTCGTCGCCCTTCTTGAGCATTTCGCTGGCGTGCGAAATCTTGCGAGTCCAGGACATGTCGCTGACGTGCAACAGGCCGTCGACCCCTTCTTCGAGCTCGATGAATGCACCGTAGTTGGTGAGGTTGCGAACCACACCCTTGACCGATTTCCCTTCTGGGTACTTCTCGGTGACGTTGTCCCAAGGATTCGGCTGGGTTTGCTTCATGCCCAGCGAGATTTCCTGTTTGTCGGTGTTGATGCCGAGCACAACCACTTCGACTTCCTGGCCGATGCTGACCATTTCGTTTGGATGGTTGAGACGCTTCGTCCAGGACATTTCACTGATGTGAACAAGTCCTTCGATTCCATCTTCGAGTTTGACGAAGGCACCGTAAGTCATCACGTTGACAACTTCGCCGTTGACGCGAGAACCGACTGGGTACTTGGTCTCGACGTTTTCCCATGGGCTTGGGAACTTCTGCTTCAGGCCGAGAGCAATCTTTTCTTTTTCACGATCCACGTTGAGGATCATGACTTCGATTTCGTCGTCGATCTGAACCATCTCGGTTGGATGGTTGATACGACCCCAGCTCATGTCGGTGATGTGCAGCAGGCCGTCGATTCCGCCGAGGTCCACGAACGCACCGAAGTCGGCGATGTTCTTGACGACACCCTTGCGGATCTGACCATCTTCGATTTCGGCGAGCAGCTTGCGCTTCATTTCGGCGCGTTGCTCTTCGATCAGACGACGACGTGAGACGACGATGTTTTTGCGAGCATCGTCGACTTTGAGGATCATGCACTCAATTTCGTTACCGACAAATTCGCCGATGTCTTGAGGACGGCGAATGTCGACCTGGCTGGCTGGCAGGAACACGTTCACACCGCGAGCACCGGTGGCTGAGAGTGTTTCGCCGATGTTGACCAGCAGACCACCTTTGATCTTCCGGACAACCATCCCGATGATTGTGTCGCCTTCTGAGTAGCGAGAAACGACCCAGTCCCAGTCTTTCTGGCGATCGGCTTTTCGTTTTGAGAGAAGAACGAGCCCGAAATCGTCTTCGATCTCTTCGAGAAGAACTTCAATGGTGTCGCCGACGTTCGGCTTGTCTTCGTCTTCCGCCCATTCATAGAGCGGAACCATGCCCTCGCTCTTGTATCCAATATCGACGAGAACCTCGTCGCCTTCCACGCTCAGAACTTTACCATGGACGATCTCGTTGACGTCGAACGGACTCGAAGTCTTATCATAGATTCGGTCCATCTTCTCGTCTTCTTCGATGAGCCACTCCCCGAGCTCACCGCCGAGAGCTGCATCCAGCTCTGCATCATCTACTTGAAATTCACGAATGAGGTTACGATCGACCATACTTTAACCTGGGATCCTGCAAACCGCGAACAAAACACACAACCCACCTTGACCAGACGGCCCAACGGAGAAGCCACGCATCTTGTTGTTCTAAGGGTTTTGAAAGGGCGACAGCTCGCCGCGACTCGAATCCAACACAGACTGAATCGCTATCAAGTGTCCAACTGAGCAGCGACCGCGACATGACAACTGCGTCTTGTCTCAAAACGGAAACACCGCTGAAAATTGCGAATCGGGGAGCTTATCATAAGAATAGCTATCGACGCCAGCACGATTTGCAATAATCTGAATGGAGCCTAAGACTTAGGCTGAAGTCCAGACACTCCCGCCCGAACACAACCCGACTGCATGATGCAGGGCCTTTCAGATGCATTCGGTCGATTCAATTCCGAACACGAGAAAAACTGCTCCAATCCATGCAAAACTCCCCATTTGACCAACTTGATCTCCTGAACCCGACCTCCGATAGCGAACACTATCTGAAGCGGCTCGAAGAACTTGTTCGAGAGAGTGGTGATCTTCACAAAGTTTTCGATGTCAAGATGTTGCGGAAGAAGTTCTCGCTCGGATTACCGCTTTCCCGGCCGACTTCCCTGCAGGATGTTCCAGAGCCGTTACGGAAGGAAGTCGAAGAGACTTACGTTGAATCTGCCCGGGAGGTGGGGCAAGCGTTTCTGGAGAAAGGGGAGATTGGATCAGCCTGGATGTACTTTCAGGTCATTCGAGAACCAGGACCAGTCGCAGAAGCGATTGATGCGTTGCCTGATCAGATTGAGGACTACGACAAACAGGAAGAGATCGTCCGCATCGGGCTTTACGAAGGGGTGAATCCGCCCAAGGCAGTCAAAATCATGCTGAACGGGCAGGGAACCTGCAGCACGATTACCGCTCTCGAACAGGGGATGCAGACTCTCTCTCAGGAGTATCGACAAGAGTGTGCGAAAGTCCTTGTGAGGAGCCTCTACTCCGATCTGACGGAATCGGTTCGAAATCACGTACAGCAAAAAGTTCCGATGCTTCCCCCTGGAGAGTCACTCAAGTCCCTGCTCGTCGGACGCGACTGGATTCTGGAAGGTGGGAACTATCATATCGATGTTTCACACTTGAATGCCGTCGTTCGGTTTGCCCGGTCAATTGAAGCTCCCGCCGAAGAACTCAAACTCGCAGATGAACTGGCTCTCTACGGATCAAAGCTCGATCCGTCGCTGCAATACGGAGGCGAGCCACCGTTCGAGGACTTCTATCCCGCCCATCAGCAATTCTTTAACGTCCTATTGGATCGCAACCGTGAGGAGGGGCTCCAGTACTTTCGCGACAAACTCACAGCAGAACCTGATGAGCAGGACCGCCCGATTCTCGCTTACGTTCTCGTCGATCTGTTGATCCGCAGCGGTGAACTCGAAGAAGCAGTCACTGTTTCAGCCAAGTATCTTGCACAGCTGAACGAGGAAGTCAGCATCTCGTTCGACGAGTTGTGCGTTGATGCCAAACGTTTTGACGTTTTGAAGGAAACACGCCGCGAACAGGGTGATCTCGTCGGCTACGCGTCTGCTTGTCTCAGAGATCAACAACCAACTGAAAGTGCGGCAAACAAAGACTGACGAGCGAGCCGCAGCGAAACCCTGAATGTGGTCTGAGCGATCAGAGCTGAGAATTTCAGAAGACGAATCATGACCAAGACCGACTTACTCGAACGCCTCGCGAACTCCGCCGTCGATGTCGACCGTTGTGGGAAATGGCCTCACGAGCAGATCGATTGGCTGAATGAAGCTGGCGTGATGAAGTCGGTTATTCCTGCAGAGTACGGGGGTAATGAACTCGATTCAGAAGCGATGACTCACGAGTATCACGACTTGGCGAAAGCGTGTCTCACAACCTGCTTTATCCTCACTCAGAGAAACGGAGCGTGCCAGCGGATCGCGAGTTCCCCATTTCCGGAAGTTCGAGAAGCACTGCTCCCGTCACTCGTCAGCGGTCAGCATTTTGCGACTGTTGGAATCTCGCACTTAACAACATCACGGCAGTACTTGAAGACTCCGCCGGTTCAGGTTGAGATGTCGAACGATGAAGTGACACTCAACGGACAAATTCCGTGGGTGACCGGAGCTTCTGCCGCAGACTGGATTGTCACCGGGGGAACTTGCAGTGATGGCCAACAAGTCCTCGTAGCCGTCCCTGCGAATCATGAAGGTGTCGAGGTTCAGCCGTTCGTGCAGCTCATGGCCCTCACAGCTTCAGAAACGACTTCCGTCAAGCTGGAGAATGTCACAGTTCCGAGGTCGCTATTGATAGCAGGTCCGACGGAATCGGTTCTCTCGTCCGGATCCGGCGGGGCCGGATCGGTTACGACTTCAACACTAGCACTCGGCGTGATCTCCCGAATGGTCGAGGTGATTGAAGATCAAAGCTCTCGTCGTGAAGAACTGGTCGAAACGGCCGAATTGCTGAAGGGTGAGTACAGCGTCTTGAAGAAAGACTTGTTCGCTCTAGTGAGTCCTTCTGACAGGGATCAACCAGCGAACGCAACGGCCGAGATTCGTCGCCGGTGTAACTCACTGGTGCTTCGAATGACGCAAGCAGCTCTGACGATGACGAAAGGGGCTGGCTACGTAAAAGGGCATCCCGTGGAGCTGGCGATCCGTGAAGCGATGTTCTTCCTCGTCTGGTCCTGCCCGGCGAATGTTGCACAGGGAGTTCTGAACGAACTCACCTGCCGCGAGGTCAGCTTTTCATAGTGAAGACGAAGTCCACTCGCGGACTTGTGGCGAGGAACTTCAAAGACGGTTATCGGTTTACAGAGAATTCACTCGAGTTGAGGTAAGCCCAGTAGAGATCTCGCAGGCTCTCGCCAACAGCCACTTTCGCTGGCACATTCTGAGATGTACGCAAACGAATCTGATTTCGCAGCGTCTTTCGAATCGCTTCAAGTTCCGGTTCAGTCGGATACCGAGACAAAGCTGCGAGGCACAACTCATTGATTCTGTCGGTCTCAGACTTTTTCGGATCGACGACAATGTCTCGCAAGACACGGCTCTGATTGAGATCTGTGGCCTGCTGAACTAGATCTCCATTGATCATCATGAGCGTGTGTGTGATTGACCCGTCAAAGGTTGTCGACTCGCTATTCTCTTCGTTGTCCATGGCAATAAAGAACTGCTGCAACCAGTTCTCTCGCTTTTCGAAAGCGTCTCCGCGAGAGGTTAATTCCTCCGATGGAACACCTGCAGCGATCATTAACGAATTGAAGAGCTGTTCAGCGCTAAATGGCTTGGCATACATTCGGCTGAAGTACGGAATTCCGCCTGCTTCCGGCTCATCAATAGTGCTCTCTTCACTCGCACCGGAAGAAAGCTGATAAGCGTCGGAGAGGCAAATCCAGCGCATCAGTCGTCGCACGTCATAACCCGTTTCCTCGAAAGCCTGTCCCAAGCTGGAGAGCAACTCAGGATGACTGACATTGCTGTGCGGACCCATGTCGTCAACTTCTTGAGTGAAAGCAAATCCGAAGAGTTGCTGCCATGTTCGGTTTACAAACGCAACAGCTAGCTGTGGATTCTGCTCACTTGCGAAGAGGTTTGCGAAGCGTCTACGAAGCGAAACGGATTCTTCAGGGGCTACGTCTTCCCCAGCAAACCGGGGATACGCAACTTGCATCACACCTTGCAATGATTCGTAGTAAGCTGGCTCGAGTTCCGGAGAGACTTCATCCGTTAGAACTCGCTTTCGAACTTTTTCACCACTCTTTTCGTCAGTGACGAGAGTGTTTTGAACTTCCGTTTGTTGGAAGAAGGCGTTGATCTCCCAGAACCGATTCTGACCCCACTCGGCGACAATCGGATGTCGGTGACACTGCGTACATTGCAGTTGCTCACAGAGAAAGATTCTTGCAGTGATTGCGGTCGCTGGGACTGCTTCGTTGTTGAGATGTGCCAGCAAATAGTTTGCAGGTCCGGATTCCTCCGCCGAACCGGTTGCTGTCAGCAGTTCATGAACGGTTTGAGTCCAAGCTCGATTCTCACCGAATTGACGTTCGAGAAACGCAAACAGCTCTTCGCGATCAATTTCTCGCTCGCGCGATCTGCCGACGAGAAGATTCGTCCAGATGGAAGCAAAGTTGTACGAAAACTCCCGGCTGGCGAGCAGAGAGTCAACGAGGTCAGTTCGCTTGTCAGGACTTGAGTCAGTAAGAAATGATTTCACTTCAGCGGGCGTCGGAATTCGGCCAGCGAGGTCGACGAAGACACGCCGGACCCAGTCTTCGTCCGAAGCTCGCGGAGCGGGGTTGAGACCGACGTCACTCCAGCTCGATGCAAGTTGTTGATTGATGAATTCAACCACTGCCTGGTCATCGGCGAAATTCGTCACAGCCGATGGCTGGACTTGAGGCTGATGAGAGTTGTTGACTAAGGTCTCATCGTGTGGCTGAGGTGGCGACCGGTCGGGCAGATGAACCTCGACGATCGAATCGTCCGTTGAGTTGTCCTCGTTGGATGTCGTCTGATCGGGAATCGGATCGTTGTTCTCAACGAGTACGGGAGAGTCTGCGAGACGTTTTCCCGAAACGCGAAGCCAGATTCCTGTCGCTGCCAGCAGAACCAGCACTGACGCAGCGATGGTCGTCATGCGACGCGGAGCCCATTCTCTTTGACGATCTTGTCGACGGTTTTTTTGTGGATGAACAGCTGGCTGAGAGGTAGTAGTTTCTAATTCGTCTGACTCTGGAATTGTCAGGGAGTGTCCACGTCCGGCAGCATCCCAATAGAGGTTGCCATGAAGCTCAAGGTGTTTCAGGTAGAACTGCAGACATTCCGGATCGCTGAGAACGATAGCTTCAAGCCGCGCATAGTCTTCCTGAGTGGCGTAGTCTTCAATGACCGCCTCAGTCAGCTTGAGCAGTTCGTGTCGGATGTGAGTTCTCATGTGGTGACTTCAGCAGCGACCTTTCTTTGAACGCATTCGAGAAGGGCTTTTCGTATTCTTCCGAGAGACTGATAAACAGAATTTGCAGGTCTCCCGAGAGCTTCTGCAAGTTCTTTTCCGGAGTTTCCGGGCTGATATCGCAGTTCAATCAATTCGCGATCCTGGTCGGAGAGCTTCTTCAAGCAATCTTCCAGTGCGCGTTGACGCATCGCAAATTCCTCCGATGTCGTGGAGACCTGCTGTGCGACGGTATTGATGAATTCATCAGAGAACATCAACTTTTCGCGACTCTTCCGCTGTCGCCACTTCATCACTTCAAAGTGAGCAATCTGCCGCGCCCAAGCGAGGAAGTTCGTCCCGGTCTCAAACTGAGACGACTTCGCCCAGATAATCAGATTGGTATCCTGAAGGACTTCTTCCGCAGCTTGAACCTTCCCCAGTTGGGAGAGGATCGACAGATACAATGGCCTCTGTGCCTGAGTGAAGAGCTGGATGAACTCTTCACCAGGGAAGTCAGGTTTCAACGGAGATGCGTCAGGGCTTGTTGTCATATTCAAGAATGGGGGAGCCGTTCCCGGCCCCCCCGATCTGTCACCGCGGCCCCGGTGATTGCTGGGAGTCGATTATCCGATCAGACCCTGGATCGGTTGTCCTCCGTTCACAATCTTCATCGGACGACCTCGCTTGGAGGTGTGGACCGTGTCGAGTGGAATTCGCAGAGCGTGAGCAACAGTCGCCCAAAGGTCTCCGGGAAGGTAACTCTCACTGATAACACGTAGTCCGTCAGCGTCGGTTTCACCAATCGCACGTCCACCGGCGAGTCCACCGCCACCGACCAAGGCTGACCAGCTGGTTGCCCAGTGATCACGACCGACATTCTGGTTGATCCGCGGAGTTCGTCCGAACTCACCCATGACGACGATACAGGTATCGTCCAGCATTCCCCGCTGTTTCAGATCGCGGACAAGTCCGGCGAGTCCGGTATCGAGCATTGGGAGTCGCTGTGTACGAAGTGTGTTGAAGACATCGTTGTGGAGGTCCCAACCGCCCGGGAACTGCACTTCGACGAATGGAACGCCAGTTTGAACAAGTCGACGGGCCATGATCAGCGTGTTGCCGAATTCATGGTTTCCGTACATCTGTCGAACTTCGGCAGGCTCATCGTCTGCTTTGAAAGCTCGCATCTGCTCAGAGGTCATCAGGTTGACCGCTTTGGTATAGACATCTTTGTGTGCCTGACCGATGTCTCCGCGATCGGAGCGAATGAATCCATCTTCGATGGTTCCGAGCATCTGCAGACGCTGGCGGAGTCGCTGTTGATCCATGCCGTCCATGCCGGCGTTCTGGATTTGACCGCGGCGATCAACGACGAATGGAGCGTGAGTCATTCCGAGGAATCCCGGGCTCATGCTGCCGCCACCGATAGAAACAAACGATGGGATTTCGAGTTCTTTCCGCTTGCTGCCCAGTTCGTAGCTGACCACCGATCCGAATGTCGGATGGACAACGGTTGGGTTCGGAACGAATGAGGTGTGCATGTAGTATCGACCGCGTTCATGATCCGCTTCGCGAGTGCTCAGCGAACGGACAACGCTCATGCTGTCCATTTCTTTGGCGATCTCAGGCAAGTGCTCGCAGATTTCGAAGTCACCGCGTGTCGAAATCGGACGGAACTCTCCACCGTTCTTAGAACCTGGTTTCAGGTCCCACATGTCGATGGTCGGTGCTCCCCCTTGCAGCCAGACGAGAATACAGGCCTTCTGATTCTTCTGGATCTGGGCAGCATTGGCTTCCAGCGTGGAGAGGAAGTGAGCCGCTCCCAAGGCGCTGGCCCCACCCAGTGCCATGTGGTTCATGAAGTGCCGTCGGGTCATTCCGGCGTGAGTCGTTCGATCTTTATGGGTTTGTTGAATCATCTTGTCACCTTTGTCACTCATCCTCGGGTGAGGAGTTGTTTGTCACGCGTCCTCGAGTTGAGGAGGTTTCAGTGGCTGTTACTGCTGTGATCACGAAACACAAGGAAGCGTGATCGAATGTTCGGTTTCTGGTCCTCGTAGGCTGTATCCGCCTGGGCTCAATGCTGGGGAAGCATTGGTTTTCAGTGACGATGTCACCGAAAATCTTGGAATGTTTCCGGGGGGCATCGTAAAACCATTTAATGGTTGACGATAAACTCGTTCGAGTTGAGTAATGCCCAGTAGAGATCCTGATAGGCCGTTAAAGGATCGCGACTGAGTTGCATCAGTTTCTTGATTTGGGTGGTTTCGTTTCGGCTGGGCATACGTCCCAAAGCCGAGACAAACAGAGCCTGAATTCGGGCTGAGTCATTTCGAAAACTGCTGTTGCTGAGAACGGAATGCAGATAGCTCCCTTTCTCGGCATCAATCGCTTTTTGCACCAGTGGGCCATTCATCATAAGCAGGGCTTGCGGAATACTTCCGCTGAAGAGTGTGGGTTCGTCTTCTTCATTCCCTCCAAAGATGCGCAGGTAATCCTGCATCCATCGCATACGCTGCTGTTCTGATTGCTCATAATTTCCCGCACCGCTGGCGTGAGCATTCGTTGCGACGAGAAGCGAATCATACAACTGCTCAGCCGTCATCGTTTTGACATACATATGACTGAACAGCGGAACCTCACCAGCGGCGGGGTTATCGAATTCGTTCGCTTCTCCAAACTGGCTGGTTAAATTGTATGCGTTAGTGTTGCAGATCCAGCGGACTAATTGTTTGACGTCGTATCCGCTTTTGACGAATTCCTCGCTGAGACGATCGAGAAGTTCGGGATGGCTGGGAACATTATGGGGACCCATGTCGTCGACAGGTCGTGTGAATCCGTATCCCATAAAGTGGGCCCAGGTTCGGTTCACCATGGCTCGGGCGACGGTCTGTGATTCGTCGTCGTAGGCCATCATTTTTCCGAGCTCTTCGCGGCGATTGATTCCGCGTTCCTCGAAGGTTTCGCCGAGGTAGTTCGGAAACGCAACCTGCACGAGGCCATTCCGCATTTCGTAGTAAACCGGTCCATCGAAATCCCGATACGACAGTTCAGAGTAGTCGTCGACCATCTGTCCCGAAGCAGCGTCGTAGCGCTCGTGGTCAATTCGGCGAGTCTGTCGTAAGAAGCTGTTGAACTCCCAGAACTGATTTTGCTTCCAGTCGTTGAATGGGTGATCGTGACACTGTGTACACTGAACCTGCATTCCGAGCAGGACGCGTGTCAGCTTTGCGGTGGCTTCAACGTGATAGTCTTCGCTGTTTGCGTTTCCTTGAAGCTGTGCGAGGATGAAGTTAACTGCACCGTTTTCTTCGAAGTGTCCCTCAGCTGTGACGAGGTCGTAAACGATCTCGTTCCAGGGGCGATTTCGTGCGAAACTCTCTCGCAGGAACTTCTGCATTCCCGGACGACTGGTGCCGTCGGGGGTGTTTCTACCGATGAGCAGATTCGTCCAGACTCCGGTAAAGTTGCGGACGTAATCGGGATGAGCCAATAGCTCATCAACTTTCACTGAGCGTTTTGTCTCAGATGTGTCGTTAAGAAATGCGTCGACTTCTTCCGCTGAGGGAATTCGTCCGATGATGTCGAGGTACACCCGTCGAAGCCACTCGGCTTCGGAAGCGACTTCGCTCGGCTCAACTTCGTTGTCTTCCCAAGTCTGAGTGATCTGATCATTAATAAACTGGATCAGCGGGTCCGAAGAACCCGTTGAGAATTCGGTTTCTGCTGAGCAAATGCGAGGCAGGGACAACGCTCCGGCAAGCGCTGTGAACATGATGATGTTGTTGATTTTCGGCAACATTTCCCTCTCTCCGCGATGACGACTTTGCCCGGCAGCAATCAGTCTCTTCTGGCAGCGTCTTATGATTCAGAATTGGTGAAGAACAATTTCACCTCTTCTTTTTTCTTACCTCATTCCAGAAAGATATGTTCGTTTCGATTTCCGGAATGCAGTGAACTCAAATTGCCGACGGACGTTTGTTGTTGCGTTTAAGTTGTTATTTAGCAGTGAGTTATCGGTTTGCCTCGTGTGAAGTCCCGGTCTTGCCGAATACGACGACGAAATGGGATTCCGACGAAGAATCAGAGGTTTTCCTGATTCGAACAGGGCCGGAAATCTGCTTTCCAGCGATCTTCAAGTCGAAGTCATCACCCATTTTATGGAAATCGAGGAGTTCACCGCGATCCCAATTAGAGACTTCGCCACGTCCGCCGCTGACAGGACCCTCGTAGTCGAGATAGACGAGGCGGTGAGGAGGAAGCTGTTCCGCAGCGATTTCGACTTCGTATGCCGGCTCGATTGCAAGTCTCCAGGTCAAGAGAATGTTGCCGGACTCAACGAGGAAGTCCCAGTGGAGAAAGGGCCAGTCGTGACGCAAAATTGCAAATCTCGCCATGTCGCCGGTCGATCACTTCCTTCAGCTATCAGGACATTGTTGAAGACGTCAGAACGTCAGTCGAATGAATCAAACGTCAATCTTTGATCGCGGAGATCTGTGATTCTTGCGTTCGTGTCACGTCTGGAAAAGAGAAAAACCTGACCGGAATGGCCAGGTTTTTCTGTCATCATCGATGATGCTCAAGTGCTCTGAGTGTCTGCTCAGATGCAGATTTCAACGAGTCAATTATACGGACACGTTGATTTCGTAGCCTTTTCGTTGTTCACGCTGTTGCATCTGTTGAGCGGTCGAGTCGTTTGTCACGTTCTGTGATTCGGTATCCCATTCGAGGGTTTTGTCGAGTCGAATCGCGATGTTGGCCAGGTGACAGGTCGTCATGGCGCTGTGATGCGTCCAAACGTCGGAAATCGGTTTTTCGCGAGATTGAACGCAATCGAAGAAGTTCTGCATGTGGCTGGTCGGTTGTTTTCCGCCGTAGACCTGCGCGATGGCATCTTCGGGGAGAGGATTCTCCTGAAGGTCTTCGAAGGGCTTGCCCTTGATTCGGGATCGCGAGACGTGGAAGCGGCCTTTTGTTCCTTCGAACAGAATTCCGTTGCCGTCAGGCGAGTTGTTGACGATGTGCATCTCAACACCGTTTTTGAAGACGACTTTGACGTCGAAATCTGTGGCGGCGTTGTAACGGTCGTCCATCTGAGGCATGCCGTCTTTGAACGGAACTGGATGCACGCTCATGATCGGTTCGACGCTCACAGGACCTTGACCAGGACCGTTCTGGTCGATGGCCCATTGTGCGATATCGACGTGGTGGGCGCCCCAGTCGGTCATTTTTCCGCCAGAGTATTCGTACCACCAACGGAATTCATAGTGGCAGCGAGATTTGCCCCAGCGTCCATCCTCTTTGAAGCGGAAGTCGACAACAGGTGCCTGGCCGAGCCATTTTTCCCAGTTGAGACCCTGAGGTACGTCGGCGACCGGAATTGGTCCGCTGTCGCTGGAACCGCCGATGTTGCAGGTGACCTTTTTGACGTCACCGATGCGTCCGTCGCGGATCATGGCGATCGCGGTCAGGAACCGCTGTCCCATTTCGGTACGCTGTTGAGTTCCGACCTGGAAAACTCGATTCGTCTCTTCGAGAACCTTGATGATCTGTTTTCCTTCGTGAATTGTGAGTGTCAGCGGTTTCTCACAATAAACGTCTTTGCCAGCCTGCAAGGCTTCGATGGCGATTTTGGAGTGCCAGTGGTCTGGAGTGACGATGGTGACGATGTCGATGTCGTCCCGTTCCAGGATCTTCTGGTAGTCTTCGTAGACATCAACTTGAGTCGGACGTCCGTTCTTCTTGTGGATGTCCTGGACTTTTTTCTTGCCAGCTTCAGCGTGGTTGGCGTCGACATCGGCCACAGCCAGGCAGTCTGCGAAGTTAAACGAAGCAGGTCCGACTGCATTCCATCGACTTCCGGTTCCGATGCAACCGACGGTCAATCGTTCATTCGGGCTGTTGGAGGACTGAGCCGTTGCGGTATTCGTGGAAAACCAGAGTGGAAGCGTAGTTCCCGCTGCTGCGAGCGATGTGGTTTTCAGGAAATCTCGACGTGACGTCTGCGGCATGAATGGAGTCTCCTTCGCCGTTCTGTTCTGATGGAATCAGATCTTGATTAAGATTTGGATCAAATTTGCGATTACTGAATCGATCCACAGCTTAACGTATCCAACGTGCTGGATGCAAAAACAGCGGACAGAAAACTTCTGGAAAGCGAACTGGCGAGATTGTGGCGACTCGTCTTGGTATTTTCTCAGCGATCGCAACAATCAGGCAATCGTTTCCTATTGATCCGATCATTCAAGGCCCGCCGTGAGACGTCCCGCTGGAGCTTCAAACAGCTTTTTGATTCTGTGCTCGACGCTGCTGTTCTGTCAGACGGTGTGCGCCGCCGGAGATGATGACTCGACCAACAAGACTGGCCGAGATTCTTCTGAGGCTGCCAGCGTGAGTGCTCTGACTGAGTTCGAAGATGCCGTTCAGGAAGTCTTCGCGAACCACAAGTCGGCTGTTGTGGCTGTCGTTGTTCAGTCCGGAAGTTCTCAGAAGCAACAGGAGGGCGAGGAGAACGATCCGTCCGGGACTCAGCCTCGCTTCCAGCCGATTCCTGCACGGATGGGGATCGGTGTTGTTCTGAGCGTGGACGGTCAACAGCTTTCTGTGCTGACCAACGCTCATCTTTTGGAACCGATCATTGAGCGTCGTCATCCGTCGACGAAGTTGTCGCTGCTCTCTTCCGAGGGGGAAATTTCCGATGTGAGCGTGGTCGCTTCTGATCCTCGCAGCGACTTGGCGATTGTGACAGGCACAATTGAAGGCGCTCTTCCCGAGCGAGTTCGACTCGCCTCCGGGAAGTCACTCAAGGTCGGTTCAGTCTGTGTGGCGATTGGAGATCCGTTGCGAATCCGAGATGGGGAGAGCCCGAAGCTGTCTTTGACGGTTTGTCAAAGCTTGGGAGGTCGGCTCAGCCCTGTCGTCTTAACGGACATTTCCGAAAGGTCGATTCACGATCTGGGCACACTGGCAGATGTCGATCTGGGAAAGAGTTTTCAGTGGAGCGG
This sequence comes from Thalassoglobus sp. JC818, assembly GCF_040717535.1. Lineage (NCBI taxonomy): Bacteria > Pseudomonadati > Planctomycetota > Planctomycetia > Planctomycetales > Planctomycetaceae > Thalassoglobus > Thalassoglobus sp. JC818. Next base: position 26,158 of record NZ_JBFEFI010000009.1, on the reverse strand, counting down.
AACTCCGCTCTTCACACTCGATGGGGAACTCGCTGGCCTAATGACGGCACAATCGCTTCCACAACAAAGAGATTCCCGGTCTGCGATGGCGATTCCGATCGGTGAATTTCGGGGTGTCATCGAAAGTCTGCTTAACGGCTATGAGGTCGATTACGGCTTCCTCGGCATTCATCCAGGCGATGCGACCGAAAGTCTGATGCGTGAACTCGGTCCGACAATTCCCAATCAGACGGCAGCCATTATTAACCGGGTTTCGCCCGAATCGCCCGCTGAGCGTGGTGGATTGCAGGTTCAGGATGTTGTCTTGCAAGTGAACGGGCAACCAGTGACGAGCGGGGATGATCTCGTCCGGCTTATAGGATTGGTGGGTGCGGGAAATCAGGCGGACCTGATTGTCTACCGGCCCAATGGAATCGGCATTCTGACGCTCAGCATGATCCTCGGAAAGTGGCCTGCTTTGAACAATCTGCCGATTGTGGCCACTCAAGATCGCGTCCCGGTCTGGCGAGGAATCAGGATCGATTATCCAACAGCTCGGCGAAGCTTTCTGCCTGATCGGTTTTTGTCGCAATTCCCGCGAGGAGTCGTGATTACCAGCATCGAGGATGGAAGTCCTGCTGCGGAAGCGGGATTGCAAGTGGGCCAGTTCGTTGTCAAGTTGGGGGGCCAACAGGTAGAAACACCCGAAGATTTCGAAAAGTTCATACGCGACGCCCGAGGTGAGACGAGGCTCGAACTTTCCGATGGGCAGGAATTTGTCCTCGGCGAATCTGTTTCACCTCCAAAACCGCTCGATGGGAACGAAAGATGATTCAGCGCGCTCAAATTTTATTCACCTTACTGTTCGGAGTATTTCTGAGCGTTTCCGTTTGCGCGGACGATCGTCCGAACATTGTGTTCGCTTTCGCAGATGACCTTGGCAAATATGCCAGCGTTTATGCAGAGCTTGAACCGGGCGGTTTGAGTGATGTCGTTACGACGCCGAACATCGATCGCGTCGCTCAGGAAGGTGTTCTGTTTCAGAATGCGTTCGTGAACGCTCCTTCCTGTACTCCCTGTCGAAGCTCACTGCTCTCCGGGCAGTACTTCTGGCGGACTGGACGGGGGGCGATTCTGCAGGAAGCTGTCTGGGACGAGTCGATTCCGACGTATCCACTTCTTCTGGAGCAGAACGGATATCACATCGGTCATTCAAACAAAGTCTGGAGTCCCGGGACCGTGGCCAATGCTCCCTACGGTGCGAAACGCACGGCGTACAACGGAAACGGAAACAAGTTCAACGGGTTCTCTCAGTACGTTTCGAAACGAGACGACACCGAAGCTGCAAAACAGGAGCTTTATGATGAAGTTCGTGGAAACTTCGCCGACTTCCTGAATGATCGGGAAGGGGATGAACCATATTGCTACTGGTTTGGACCGACGAACTGCCATCGGAAGTGGGTTCAAGGCTCCGGCAAGAAGCTGTGGGGAATTGATCCTGATGATCTCAAAGGGAAGATTCCGCCGTTTCTGCCCGACGTCCCAGTCATTCGCGAAGACGTCGCTGATTATCTTGGAGAAGCAATGGCCTTCGATGCTGGCCTCGGAGTGCTGCTTGATGAATTGGAAAAACGCGGCGAACTCGAAAACACAATCGTCGTCGTTTCGGGGGATCACGGCTTCCCGGGGATGCCTCGCGGAAAGTGCAATCTGTATGATTTCGGAGTTCACGTTCCGCTGATGATTCGCTGGGGAAAAGAAGTGCCAGCGAACCGTGTCGTCGAAGATTTTGTCTGCCTACCGGATCTCGCTCCAACATTCCTTGAAGCAGCTGGCGTCACTCCTCCGGAAGTGATGACAGGTCGAAGTTTGGTTCCGGTCTTGAAGTCCAATGAATCAGGGCAGGTTGATCCGACGCGGGATTCGGTGATTGTCGGTCGAGAGCGACATGTGGCTGATGTTCGAGAGAACGCCTTGCCGTATCCGCAGCGAGCGATTCGGACGCGCGACTATCTGTATATTCGCAACTTCAAACCGGAACGCTGGCCGATGGGTGACGGTCCGGGATACGGAGTCGCAGACTCAGAACTGCCAACGTACGATCAGCTCGCCAACAATACAATGATCGCATTTGGGGACCTTGATGCGAGTCCGTCGAAGGCGTGGTTGACCGTTCGATTGAACGAGCCGGAAATGAAGCCGTTTCTTGATTTCGCTTATGGTCTGCGGCCTGAGGAAGAGTTGTACGATCTGCGAGACGATCCGTTTCAGATGCACAACCTGGCCGGAAATGACGATGATCAAGAGATTAAACAACAACTTTCGGATCGGTTGATGACCGTTTTGAAAGAAACCGGCGACCCACGCGTAACCGGTGACGGTTCGACCTTTGACAATCCACCGTATACAGACAGAGTCCGAGGCAAGCGTTGAGCTGCGAAGAGTGCCTGTCTGCAACCTGACATAGAAAAGATTCGGTAATTCGTCGCGTTGACGAAACCCGAGAAACGATTGCGCTGCAAAATTATGAAGACGAACGAACTCCGCGAAGCCTACCTGAAGTATTTCGAGTCCAAGAACTGCGTCCGCCGTCCGAGTGATGTTCTCGTCCCTCAGGATGATCCCACGGTTCTCTTTACCCCGGCGGGGATGAACCAGTTCAAGAATCAATTTTTGGGGATTGGTCCGCTCGATTACACACGCGCAACGACATGCCAAAAGTGTTTGCGGACCGGAGACATCGGGAACGTTGGCGTCACAGCGTATCACCACACGTTCTTTGAGATGTTGGGGAACTTTTCGTTTGGTGACTATTTCAAACGAGAAGCAATTCACTGGGCGTGGGAGTTTTTGACGGACTCCAACTGGCTCGGACTGAAACCCGAACGATTGACGGTCACTGTCTATCTCGACGACGAAGAAGCGGCTGGCATCTGGCACAAAGAAGTCGGGCTGCCTCTCGATCGCATCACACGCGAAGATGAACGCGAAAACTTCTGGCCGGCAGAAGCTCCTTCACAAGGTCCCGATGGAGTTTGTGGCCCCTGCAGCGAGATCTACTATCACCCGCCCGGTGGTGGCAAAGAAGTCGAAATCTGGAACTTGGTGTTCACCCAGTTCAATCGAGTTGGTGATCCGCCGGACAATCTTCGTCCTCTTCCCAAGAAGAACATCGACACCGGAATGGGGCTGGAGCGAACAGCTGCCGTTCTCCAAGGTGTCGAGAGCAACTACGAGATCGATATTCTCCGCCCGCTCTGTGAGAACGTTGGAGAAATCCTCGAGACTCCGTATCAGTTCGATGGCAAAGCCGGTCGCGCCATTCGTCGGATTACCGACCACGCCCGCGCATGTACTTTCGCCATCCATGAAGGGGTGTCACCCGGAAGCAAAGAAGAGTCGTACATCATTCGTCTCTTGCTCCGCAGGGCATTCCTCGAAGGGTATCTACTCGGACAGAAACAGCCGTTCGTCTATCAGGTTGTTCCGGCAATTGTCGACATGATGGCGCAGCCTTATCCGGAGTTGAAAAAGACACTGGCGAACGTGCAGGATACGATTCGGGCTGAGGAAGAGAACTTTCTCGGAACAATCGAGCGGGGTCTCGGTAAGTTCGAAAAACTCGTCGAAGTCGCGAAGTCTTCGAATCGAAAATCGCTCCCAGGTAAAGAAGTTTTCGATCTTCACCAAACTGATGGATTCATCCTCGATCTCACGTCCTCGCTCGCAGCTGATCAGGGACTCTCGATCGATATGGAAGGGTTCCGGGCTGCTGAAACCAAACACAAGACCGACAGCGGAAAAGGCATTTCGTGGGGTGTAATGGCTGCCGGTCCGCTCGATGAATTGCAGAAGTCGCAGGGAGAAACCAAGTTTCTGGCTTATGAAGGTGTCACCTCTGAAGCGGTCGTTGTGGGGCTCATTCAGAATGGAGAGACCGTCGAGTCTGTCAGCCATGTCGATTTGCCAGTGGACGTTATTCTCAATCAGAGTCCTTTCTATGCGGAGTCTGGTGGGCAGGTCGGTGATGTCGGCGTGCTCCGTAGCGAACGCGGTGAAATCGAGATTCTGGACACGCAAAAACATGCTGGCTTAATCGTGCACCGAGGCCGACTGACGTCGGGCGAAGTACATCTCAACGATTCAGTGACGGCGGAAGTCGATGCGGTGAAACGAGCCGGTATTCGTCGTGCTCACTCGGCGACACACTTGCTGCATCACGCTTTGCATCAGGTGCTCGGTGACCATGCAACGCAACGAGGATCGAAAGTCGAGGACGATCACCTTCGGTTCGACTTCTCGCATGGAGCAGCCGTCAGCCCCGACGAATTGCTGAAGATCGAAGACATCGTCAACGAGCGTATTTCGGAAGGCGTTCCCGTTTCGACGAACTTCATGGATCTCAAAGACGCAAAGAAGCTGGGCGCGATGGCTCTGTTCGGGGAGAAATATCCCGATCGTGTACGCGTCGTCCAAATGGGTGACTTCAGCCGCGAATTGTGCGGAGGAACGCACCTCGACAACACCGGTCAGGTCGGACTCTGTCGAATTGAATCTGAAGAAAATGTCGCTGCCGGTGTGCGTCGAATCGTCGCTTCCACCGGGAAGAAAGCGATTCAGCGAATTCGCAATCAGGAAGGTCTCCTGAAGGAAGTCGCAACGCAGCTCAAAACTCCGCAATTCCAGGAATTGCCTCGGAAGGTCTCTCAGCTACAGGACGAGTTGAAAACTCTCAAGCAGCAACTCGATCAGTACACGAAAGCTTCGGTGGCTGGCTCAGTCGACGATATGCTGAAGAACGCCGAACAGGTCGGAGAGGCACGAGTCATTTGTGAAACGTTGCAAGGCGTCGACCGGGAAACACTTCGCGAATACGCCGATCAACTGCGAAAACAATCGGGCTCAGTGGCCATTCTGCTTGGTGCTGATATCGACGGAAAAGTTGCGCTGCTGGCAGCTGTCAGCAAAGACCTTGTCAAAAAGGGAGTCAAAGCGGGCGACTGTATCCGCGAAGCTGCCAAGGTTGTGGGCGGCGGTGGCGGCGGTCGACCGGATCTCGCCGAAGCTGGCGGAAAAGACACAACGAAGATTGCCGATGCTCTCGAACGCGGAAAAGCTGTTTACTCTGAAATGATCGCGAAAGGGGCTTCGTAATGGGGCAATGGGTTCCAATTGCCAAAACAGACGAAGTTGCAACCGGCACCAGTAAAGAATGTGTCGTCGAAGGTCGGATTGTCGCCTTGTTCTCAACGGAAGATGGCTATTATGCCATTGATGGGATCTGCGCTCATGCGGGTGGTCCCATCGCTGAGGGGGCGCTCAACGGATGTGTCGTGACCTGTCCGTGGCACGGGTGGCAATACGAGATCACCACTGGCGAGCATTGTTTGAATCCCCAAATTCGACTGCAGACCTTTCCCGTGAAGGTGGAAGGCGATTCTGTACTGGTGGAAATTTCGTGAACGAAAATCATTCGGGTGAGGACGTTTCTCATCGACCTCACACCAAGCGGAAAGACAAGACCCTGCTGGAACGGGTGCTGTTCATTCTGTCGATCGGTCTTGGAGTGGGAGCCGTACCAATTGCCCCGGGAACGGTGGGAAGTCTTCTCGGGCCGATTCTCGTTTGGGGCCTTCAGTCAATCAGTGAGAGCCCACTCTTTATGATTGGCGTCGGCGTAGTGATGATTCTGATTGGCCTGCCGATTTGTGCAGCCGGGATTCGTCATTACGGTTTCAAAGACCCGAAGCATGTTGTCTTTGACGAGATTGCTGCATTTCCCTTCGTGTTCGCTTTCGTCCCGTTGAACTGGAAAACAGCAGTGCTCGGATTCGTGATGTTTCGAGCGTTCGACATCGTGAAGCCGTGGCCGATTGGTGTCTTTGAGAGATTGCCCGGCGAGTGGGGAGTCATGCTGGATGACATTGTCGCCGGAATTTTTGCAGGGATTCTGCTGACTCTGTGTTGGAACGCTAGCGGACCGTTGGCGTTTCTTCACTGACAACCTGCACTGGGGTGACGCGGATGAACCGCATGCAGACGTCGCCGACGTTTGTGCTGTGAAGTGACGATTCCACAGTCGTTGAGACCTGACCCCGAATTCGCAGCCAGCCGACTCCGCCGTGCGGGTCGACAATCATGTAGTCGCCGCTGGCCATCCCGATGGGAAGCTGTCTGATATGAGAGCTGACATCGGCGGGTGAGAGTGTGAGGCCGTCGGTTTCGACGGAAATCGTGAGGACAATCTCCGCTTCCATAGTTGGAATGTCTTCCAGAGGTGGGAGCGAAGTGACCAGTTCAGTCATCGATGTCATCGAAGAGTCGTCCCCGATGAGAGTCGACCCTGAATGCATCGGCTCCTTCTGCGCCATGATCTCCTGCGGTCTGTCGTTCGCCCACAAACCGGCGAAAAGCAGCGAGAATGTGACCAACAGGACCACTCGCAGGGCTGATTGAGATGCTTCCACCATGATTCCGATCCGTACCTAGAGCAAGTTGCTCTTTCCTGTGCACTCGCTTGTGCTGTTTCGTCATGTAAACGGCTGTGTTCGCTCGTGCGAGAGAGTGCAAACCAAATCTGAAGGTGCTCTATCGACGACAAGACTTCGATTGTTCCGCTGATCGAAGCTGACAGTTGTCCTTATCGACTCGCGAGATAGTGGGTTTTGGGAAAACTGGGGAAGAACTTTCGTTCGGGGCAACTCTTCCGCGAAAGTGGATGGCTCAAGGCGCTTTCATGGGGATTAACGATTAGACCATTTGCATCGTTTCTCTGAGCTCGACCGAACACGATCCTTTCAGTGATGACCGTGATTTTTCGAGGCAATCGCTTCGACTTTGAAAAGTCGGACGCGACTGTTCGTTGGCGTCATTTCAATACGGTTTCATGCGTTTCTCGAAATCGCTCTTCGGTCATCCGAGGGTGGTATTGGGTTCCTAAACTCATTATGAAGTGGAGCAGAGCGATCCGCGTGCTTGCGCGGCCAGTCTGCCCCTGATCTCACGTCGTCTTTTTCTTTGCTGAATCTTGTTGTATGCCATCATTCGTTGAAATGACCCCGGTTTCCGGTCCCGTCCGGGGTTCCATCCGACCTCCTGGATCGAAAAGCCTATCCAACCGGGCGATGATCGTCGCTGCCCTAGCTTCCGGATCGAGTCGCTTGACTGGCGTTCTAGACAGTGTTGACACCCGAGTCATGGCGACTGCACTTCAGCAACTTGGAATTGAGACCAACGCCGATTTCGAAGAGAAGGTGATCGAGGTTTCCGGGGCGGGAGGAATGGTTCCGGAGAAAGCGGCCGACCTGTGGTGTGAAAACAGCGGGACGAGCATTCGCTTTCTGACCGCTTTCTGCTCGATCGGGAACGGTGAATACCGGCTCGACGGAAACGAGCGCATGCGAGAACGACCGATCGCTCCGCTGATCGACTCGCTCGTGCAGGCGGGGATTGACGCTAAGTGCGAGCTGAGCAACGGTTGCCCGCCGGTGATTCTTCGTACTTCCGGGCTATCCACTAACAGGCTCGAAGTGGCAGCTTCGATGTCCAGCCAGTACCTCAGCGGGCTCTTAATGATCTCGCCTGCTGCGAAGAATAATCTCGTACTATCCGTCGCTGGGGAACTCGTTTCGCGGCCTTACATCGACATGACGCTCGCGTTGATGCGTTCCTTCGGAGCGGTTGTTAGCGAGCCGACTCCCGGAGAGTTTCATATTCAGGCGAGTGGGTATGTCGGTCAGGATTACGATATCGAACCGGATGCTTCCGCAGCGAGTTATTTCTTCGCAGTCGCTGCGATTACCGGCGGTTTAGTGACTGTCGAAGGCTTGCATCGAGACGCATTACAGGGAGACGTTCGCTTCGTCGACGCTTTGGTGGAGATGGGATGCGAAGCAGAGTGGGGAGAAAATTCCATTACTCTGACAGGCCGAGAACTTCGCGGCATCGACATCGACATGAACGAGATCAGTGACACCGCTCAGACGTTGGCCTGTGTGGCCCCCTTCGCCTCTGGACCGACGCGCATTCGAAACATTGCACACAATCGACTCAAGGAAACCGACCGCATCACCGCAGTTGTCCACGAACTGAAACGAGCAGGAATCGCAGCTGAAGAACATGAAGACGGCATGACAATTTCTCCCAGCCTCCCTCAGCCTTGTACGATTCAGACCTACGACGATCACCGGATGGCGATGAGTTTCGCTCTGTTGGGATTGAAAGCACCCGGAATTCGGATCGCCGACCCGGAATGCACTTCGAAGACGTATCCGGAGTACTTCGAGGATCTTGAGTCACTCTGTGAGGGCTCACGATGAACCGTCCACCACGCCGCCGATCGTCTCAGTCCGGAAACCGTCCGCCGAACAAGAGAAAAACCATTCCTCCAAATGCACGATGGTTTGCGTTTCGTGCTCTTCAGGCATTCCACGAACGTCAAGTTTTCGTCAATCGCGTTCTCAACGATCAGTTCAAGGAAGGCAGAATCGATTCACGTGATCGAAAAATGGCGACTGAGCTGACATGTGAAGCAGTCCGGCGATTACAGACGATCGATACCATTCTCTCTTCATTCGTGAGTCGCCGACGCGAAGACGTCGAAGACGACTTGTGGATTCTCTTGCAGCTCGGCTGTTTGCAGCTTGTCTATCTGCCGCATTACCCATCCCATGCAGCAGTTCACGAAACCGTAGAGCTGTGTCGGCGCATCGATCGTCCGCGGGCTGCCGGGTTTTTGAATGGTGTTTTGCGGTCCATCGAACGCAGCATCGTCAGTCGAAATTCGGTTGACGAAATCGATCTCGCGCAGCTCAGCGCGTCCGAACTTCCGATCTTGCGACACAAGGCAGATCAAGCAAACTACGAGGTGGTCAAGTTCGACGGCAATCTCTTCTGGTCTCCGTCTGTTGATTCACTTTCCTACATCAGTGATGTTGGCAGCTTACCCCAATGGCTGATTCAACGATTCCCTGCCGAGTCCGATGGTCAACGTCTGCAACTGGCTTTGTGGTTGACCACACCCGGGAGGATGTGGATGAGAGTCAATCCCCTGCAAACAGATCGCGAGAAAACGCTCGAGGTTTTGGAAGCAGCAGAGGTAAAAGCCCGACCGGGACGACTTGCGGAATCGATTCAAATCGACGGGCATGTTGCGATTATCGATCTACCGGGATACGACGACGGCTGGTTCAGCGTCCAGGACATCTCAGCCATGTCAGTCACCGATCTCCTGGACCCGCAACCGGGGGAAACGATTCTCGATTTGTGTGCTGCCCCCGGCGGAAAATCGACGCACATGGCAGAGAGAATTGGAGATCGCGGTCGGATCATCGCTTGCGATACCGGAGCGAACCGGTTGCGAATGATCAACGAAAATGCCCGTCGGCTCCAACTCACGTGCATCGAAACTCATCTGATCAAAGAAGAGGAAACGTCACTTCCAGTGACAGATGTGGATGCTGCTGTTGTCGACGTTCCCTGTTCGAATACTGGAGTGCTGGGAAAGCGACCCGAAGCACGCTGGCGACTGCTTCCCGGAGACTTTCAATCGCTTGTTCCGCTTCAGCGAAGACTTCTGATGCAGGCGATCGATCAAACGAAATCGGGCGGACGAATAGTCTATTCCACTTGCAGTATCGATCCAGAAGAAAACGAGCAAGTGGTTCAAGCTGTGATCGATCAGCGTTCCGACGTGAAGCTGATTCGAGAACAAAAGCACGTTCCGGGACAGCCTTCGGACGGGGGATATCAAGCTCTGTTGATCCGAGATTGATTGTCAATCTTTCACCAAAGTCTGAATATCACACGGAACGGTGCCGCAATCCTTCTCCGCCTGAACTGGCTTTGGTACGCTTTGCAGCACGGAAAAAATATGAGTGCTCACTGTCGTGAGAAGATTTGCGATGTCAGTCGGCTTCTGATGACAGATACAAAAAATTAGTGTCGAGGGTTCAGAAAAGTGTGAGTGACTTTTCTGACGCACTTGGCCGAACGGTTTCGCTCTCGTACGAAGCAACATTGGCTGGTGCGGGATTGCATATTCGTTCGACCGATGCTCACGAATAGCCTGGGAGAAGAAAAGCGATGAGTTCAGGGAATCCATTCAACGCCGAAGCAACCCTGTCCACGAAGTCTGGCGATTACAAGTATTTCCAGCTTCAGACTCTCGCCGAACAGGGGCTGGCGAATCTCGATCGTCTTCCGTATTCCATTCGAGTCTTGCTCGAAGCAGCACTTCGAAACTGCGATGGCTTCATCGTGACAGAAGACGATGTCAAAAACATCGCCGCCTGGAGCCCGCAAAACCCGAACCCTCTCGAAATCCCATTCAACCCGGGCCGAGTCGTCTTGCAAGACTTCACCGGCGTGCCGGCGGTTGTCGACCTCGCTGCTCTGCGTGAAGCAATGGTTCGCATGGGCGGCGATCCCAAGAAAATCAATCCGCTCGTGCAGTGCGATCTCGTGATCGATCACAGTGTTCAGGTTGATAAATTTGCGACTCAACTGGCGTTGCAGTTTAACGTCGACAAAGAGTTCGAACGTAACTTCGAGCGCTACCAGTTCCTGAAATGGGGACAGCAGGCGTTTCAGAACTTCCGAGTGATTCCCCCAGCGACAGGGATCGTTCATCAGGTGAACCTCGAATACCTCGCCGGCGTTGCACTCGAGAACAACGGTGTCGTCTATCCGGATTCGCTTGTCGGAACGGACTCGCACACCACAATGATCAATGGCTTGGGAGTCGTTGGATGGGGAGTCGGCGGAATCGAAGCAGAAGCTGTGATGCTCGGACAGCCCATTTACATGCTGCTGCCTGAAGTTGTCGGCTTCGAACTTTCAGGTGAACTTCCTGAAGGAGCGACAGCAACAGACCTCGTGTTGACAGTCACACAAATGCTGCGTGCTCACGGTGTGGTTGGAAAATTTGTGGAGTTCTTCGGGCCGGGACTGACGAGCATGTCGCTTCCGGATCGTGCCACGATCGCCAACATGGCTCCGGAATACGGAGCGACCATGGGATTCTTCCCGGTCGACGACGAAACTCTCCGCTACATGCAACGCACCGGTCGATCGGACGATCAGGTCGAACTCGTCGAGAAGTACTACAAAGCTCAGGGAATGTTCCGTACGGATGCTTCCCCGAATCCAGAATTCACGACGACCCTCAGTCTCGACATGGGAACGATTGAACCGTCTCTCGCCGGGCCGAAGCGTCCTCAAGACCGCATCCTGCTGTCCGGAATGCAGAGTCAATGGGAGCAGGATCTCAGTGCCACATTCGGCAAGCTGACACCTGCTGCCAATTCAACCCCAGAGACCATGGTCGCAGAAGGTGGAGCAGCAGTCGCTGTGGCGGAAGATCCCGGTTTCAATGGTGTTCCCGTTGAGTACGAAGGAAACAGCTTCGAACTGAAGCACGGGGCTGTTGTCATTGCCGCGATCACAAGCTGTACAAACACCAGCAATCCATCCGTCATGATCGGAGCTGGATTGCTCGCTCGAAATGCGGTGAGAAAAGGACTGAAGAGTCAACCTTGGGTGAAGACCAGCCTCGCCCCTGGAAGCCGGGTTGTGACCGACTATCTCGATCAGGCGAAGCTCGACGAACCACTCAATCAGCTTGGATTCAACCTCGTCGGTTACGGATGCACCACCTGCATCGGAAACAGTGGACCGCTGCCAGATCCGATCGCGGAAGCAATCACAAAAGGCGATCTGGTGGCCTGCTCGGTGTTGTCCGGCAATCGAAACTTCGAAGGTCGCGTCAATCCGCACGTGAAAGCGAACTATCTCGCCAGTCCGCCGCTCGTCGTCGCATATGCAATCGCAGGTACAACCGATATCGATCTGCTCACCGATCCGATTGGTCAGGATCAGGACGGCAATGACGTCTACCTCAAAGACATCTGGCCATCACAGAAGGAAATTGCGGACACCATCGCCGCTTCCATCTCTCCTGAGACTTTCCAGCGCGAATACTCACAGGCGAGTGACGGTCCAAAAGAGTGGCAATCGATCGAAGGTGCTGTTGGCGATCTTTATGAATGGGATCCGAAGAGCACTTACGTTCAGGAGCCTCCATTCTTCGTCGATATGCCGGAACAGGCTCCTCCGATCACATCGATCGAATCGGCACGTTGCCTCGTTTCAGTTGGGGATTCAACGACCACCGACCACATCAGCCCGGCCGGAGCCATCAAAGCTGATTCGCCAGCCGGTCGATTCCTTCAGGAGAATGGAATCGCTCCGACCGACTTCAACAGCTACGGAAGTCGTCGCGGAAATGACCGCGTGATGACGCGCGGAACCTTCGCCAATATTCGCCTGCGAAATCAACTTGCCCCAGGCACCGAAGGCGGCGTGACAACCTACCTGCCGACCGGCGAGCAGATGTCGATCTTTGAAGCCTCGATGAAGTATCAGGATTCCGGAACTCCGTTGATCGCTCTAGCAGGTAAAGAATACGGAACCGGTTCATCCCGCGACTGGGCGGCCAAAGGAACCCAGCAACTCGGAATTCGTGCAGTCATCGCGGAGAGCTTCGAAAGAATTCACCGCTCGAACCTGATCGGAATGGGCGTTCTGCCGCTCCAGTTCCGAGAAGGCGAAAGCCGCGAAGCCTTCGATCTCGACGGGACCGAAACCTTCGACATCGCTCTCGACGATTCCCTGAAACCGCAGCAAGCGATCGAAGTCACTGCCCGAAAAGCCAACGGAGACGAAGTGCACTTCATCACCACGTGCCGCATCGACACTCCAGTCGAAGTCGAGTACTACCGCAACGGCGGGATTCTGCACAAAGTCCTCCGGGACCTTGCCAAGTCATAACCACCGCCCCAAACGGTGATGAAGTTGCCGGGTGCCAGCAGGCCAATGACTTGCTCGCAACCGGCAATTCCGGAGACAGTCAGCGAACCCTCGGGTGAATGATCCTCTCTCAACAGAATCGAGAGAGTGATCGCTCGTCCGACCATCGCTGCCGCATCAAGAATATGCCCGGAAAACTGACTCGACTCAGTCTCCAATTGTCTCTATCATTCCGACAACAGCCCGATGGTGTAACGGTAGCACGAAAGATTCTGATTCTTTTAGTCTAGGTTCAAATCCTAGTCGGGCTATTCTCTAAGTTCTTGCTGAGGCGATGTTTACGTCTACTTGCCGTGCGGCAATGCAGCGACTGACTACCCGGTCCTACCCGTTTAGTCTGAAAGGCTGCTTTTATGCCCCGGAAACGTGTTCCAGCTTACACTCTTCATCGTGCCAAGCGAGAGTTCGGATTTCTGGCAAGGATATCTACCTCAGAACCTAAGGCACTGAGGAGTCTCACGAGAAATACTCACAGATCCTCGCTGAGTGGAGTCGCTCAAACAGTGCGCCCGTACAGGACATCGATGTGGGGACGTTGACCCGACCCTTTCACGAACTCTAGAAGTCACCTAGCGGCCTGAAGATCTTCTGGGTGTTGTAAATTCGCATCCGAGGATTACGAAGCTTGCGACCATCCTGCGGCGGACTAACGCGGCCTTCCCTCTGGGGGCAGATCGAGCCAATCTCTCGTGTTGCGATCGCTTGAGAAGCTTTTCGCTGTCGGATGCGATGTTATGAATGACACGCTCGGGTCCGTTGATGTTGCGGGGGCAGGTTGTGCAGTGATTGTTCAATTAAAATGAATCGTTGTGGTTGGTCATCGGTGTCAATGGAATGGGAATTCCATTCGCATTGACCCAGATCATCTCTTCGAAGCCTTTCGACGACGTGTTGGATCGATTCTTGGCCTTGTTCTTTACCTGATGAAAACGTTCCGTCAGAAAATGTCTCGGATAGTTTAATCGGCTTGCGGGGGGAGGTCAGCTCGAGTGAACTTTGCCACACTTTCGTCGGCAGGACCGTTTTTTATCCATTCGAGAGATCTTCGATGACGGGTTACTTTGGAAGGATAGTCATTTATGAATCATCCCATCGGGCCCAGGGCGTCAGCCCCCACGAAATAACATCCAAGCAGTCGATTGAATGGTTTTCTCGAAGGCCTCCTTTGGAAGTGGGCGGAGTCCTGCGAGACAGATCCGAGATGAGATCTTGTTGTCGAACACTTTAAGTGATTGTGCGATCGGTCCTCGACGCTGAAGCTAAGGACGCCCGTTTCCGTCTGGGCCGCTAAACCATTGTCAATTCCATGAGAGAGTCTCCTTTGTGAACTTGTCTTCATGCATCTTGAAGACCGATTAGTCCAACAAATTGACGTTTTGAGACTGCTTATCGAGGAGTTCATCCGCCTAGTCGGGTTACAGTCGGTATGTATGATGCAATTATGCAACATTTCCGCAGATCCACCGGGCGGGGCTGTGCCGACAGAGTATTCGATCAGATTTCCATGATCTGTGCCGTTGTTCTGTGGTCTACTTGAACACAGGGAAAACCCTGAATTGCACTCGCGCCAGACTCAACAGGAGCATGCTCAGGCAAATCCAAGAACCTTCAACCGGGGCCAAGAGATGAAGCAGTTCGTCGATCGTTGCGGGAACACAAATGGCTCGAACGCCGTTCCCCGTACAGCAAATCGCCGTCAGTTTCACAGGACCAGTTTTATCACTGCTGGATGGGCCGTTCCGGCCAACGAAGTCGGAGTCGAAGCATCCTCCGCTGGTGTTCGAATCTGGTCGGTTGATGTTGCGAAGACTGGGCTTCTGGTTAAGACGACCGAAGAATTCCTGACCTCGCATCTGCTCCTGGAACTGCTGCTTCCGGAGTTTGCAGGCTCACTGGTCCTGGGCAGAATCGTCCGGCGTGAGACTCAATGTGTCCAGCATCTGAACGGGCGACAGAAGACGTTTCATCTCCTCGGGATCGAGATTTGCCAACAGCTCCCCTGGAGAGCTCTTGCTAGACCATTTCCAAGAGGCTCGGTTCGAACGCATGACATCGACCACATAGCCATCAGTCGGCAAAGTCCACCAGCGGTCACTCAACGTCTGATACATCAAGTACGCGACAGGTTGTCCCTGATTCGACCCGAAACCATCGTCCGGTCCCTGCTGATCACCCTGTTCCTGTTGGGGGCAGTGCTTGGCGTCCGATCGATGTGGGAGTGATCTTTGCGGTCGATCGCTCATCTCTTCCGTTCAATGCGGTACTGGGCCCACATCTTCTGCTGTGGTTGACAAATGGTTTGGGCTACGTAAGCGTTGAAGTCTCTCGCTCGGATGAGAACTGCAAGTGTTTCGCATGGCGTGCTTTGAACTCGTGAGTGAATTGCGTTGCGGCGATTGTTTTGAATAATTCACTCTGTGGCGATGGTTCTTTTCTCTGGAATAATTGGGAGAGTGCGTCTCAAGCTAGGGGAGCTTGCCTAGGTATGGATCGAGTTGACACCATCGAGCAGGTGCGTTGCGAGATTGACGCTGGAAATCTGGACGAGGCGGAGACGCTGTGTCTGAAGGATCTTGTGGAGCAGGGACAGACGGCGGACGTCTTGTATCTCTTGGCTCAGATTTCATCGCTTCAGGGAAAGACTCGCGATGCTGTTAGCTGTATGGAATCAGTTGTTCGCGATCAACCTAGGAATGGAATTTATCGGGCACATCTCGCTGAAGCATTGCGGCTGGCGGGTGACTTGCAACGGGCCATTGAAGTCGCTCGTTGTGCTGTTGAAATTGCTCCTGAGGAGCCGGATGCTCACAACTGTCTCGGCCTTGCTCTCTTCGCCGCAGAGAAAACAGACGAGGCGATCGATGCCTTTACTGAAGCAACTCGCCTGTCTCCAGAGACGTCCGGATACTGGAACAATCTTGGGACAGCTCTTCGCAAAGTTCGATCTTTCACAGAGGCAATTGACGCTTTGAAGACCGCAAGTCGGCTCGAGCCTGAGAATGCCGATGTGCTCTCGAATCTGGTGAATGTGTTGCTTGACGATGGGCGTCATTCCGAAGCTGTTGAGATCTTCAACGACTTGTTACAGATTGAGTGTATGAGCGAACATCTCTGCGCTCTTGGCCAGGTCTACGACGAATTGGGCCAATCAGACGAAGCAGAAGAGTGTTTTCGAGCTGCGCAAGTCATTGATCCCGCAGCCGTCTCGTCGGCAGTTAACCTCGCGTTCTATCACAAGACTGGCGCTACAGATCAGGATCTCGCATCCTTATGGAATCAGCTTGACGATCCTGGCTTGACCGAAAGCCAGAAAGCGACTTTGCGATTCGCACTTGCCCATCTCTACGATGACCGCGGGAAGTACGAAGAAGCTGCGAATCAATTGCGGCATGCCAACGCGGTTCAAAAGCAGTGGAACGATTCACAAGATCGCGGCTACCAGCCAGGATTACATCAGGAATCGATTAATCGAATTATTGAAACCTTCAGTTCAACCTTCTTCGAGTCACGGATAAGTTGGGGCAGCGAGTCGGCGAAACCTGTCTTCGTTGTAGGCTTGCCTCGTTCAGGGACAACATTAACAAGGCAAATCCTTGCAGCACATCCACTTGTGCATGCGGTGGGTGAACTTAAACTCGCTTCGGACAGTTTTAAAAATCTGCCAGTGCGTTTACAGAGTTCTCTGGCTCCCGCAGAATGCGTCCATTTGATCACAGAAACTGACGTTTCCGAAATTGCTGAAGATTATCTTGCTGAGTTAAGGCGTCGAAACGTTGATGCTCATCGCTTGGTCGACAAAATGACCGATAACTACATCTTGATCGGATGGTTGGCACTGCTGTTCCCCAATTCCCGATTCATTCGTTGTGTGCGCGATCCTCGCGATATCGCCGTGTCATGCTTAATCACAGCGTTTGCGAATGTGACATGGAAAAATGACGACGACCATCTGGTCGATCGGTTTGAACAGTATCGTCGACTGGTCAACCACTGGAACGACGTCCTTCCAGGTAGAATTCTTGACGTTGTCTACGAAGAGACTGTTGCTGCTCCAGAACAACAGGCACGCCGTTTGATCGATTGGATCGGTCTTCCCTGGGACGACGCCTGTCTGGACCATACTCAAGCAGGTGGCGTGATCATCACAGCAAGTCTCTTTCAGGCCCGCCAACCGATGTATCAAAGCAGTGTCGAGAGGTGGAAGAACTACCAGCCCTATCTGGGAGAACTGTTCGACCGTATTCGACGCATCGAAACTGTTTACAACTGATTATGCGAGATTCACTATTGACCATAGTGAATGGCGATTAAGTCTTCATCGATCGACTGGTTCAACAAGTTTCTGAGGACGACGTTTTTCGGCAGCTTCAAAGAGAGAAAACGTCTGGTTGACGAAGTTCACAGCGCCCGTTACCAGGTTTAGATACTCCTCGAGTTCTGGTGTGCGCTTCGCCTCAACCAATTGAATTGTGCGATCCTGTGGAGTCGTTTCGAACAACACATAGAAGAGGGGATCTCCACGTCGCAGGATCACTGGCTGATCGACATCGTGCCACTCGAATGCCCACATCAACGGACGCGGCCAAATGTTGATTGGGAATCGTCCTCCCAGCATTGTTCCCGGCAGTTGTGGCGTCTTGTGATGTAGAAAAGGGCCCAACTGCGACATGTAGACTGGTTCATCAGAGATGAACAGGTACGGCAGCTTCAGTTGCAGCATTGGACGATCCGGAAACCTCCATTCATCCTCCGCCACTACGACAAGAATTTCGTCTAGTTGTCTCACTGCAGACGACGCATTCAGTCCATCCCTGACTGACGGATATCCTTCATCTGTTCGTTCGAACTCCAATTGCAGGTCGAATGGGCAGCTGACCTGAAACATCCGACTCTCCAAGCCAATGATTGCCGGACAGTTGCAGGCCGATTTCGCATGGATCGACTTTGGAGCGTCCGTGCGAACGCGTTTTGGAGGCTCAAAGATCACACCATGGCTTGTATCATTCAACAGCCAACCGATCTGCACCGGACGATGGTTGTCTTGGCCACCAGGAGGAGATTCAATCCTGACCTCAAATCGCATGCTTCAACATTCGCTAGCTTTAGAATCCAGTTTCAGAGCAATCATCGAATTTGAGATCGCATCCAGGCTGGGGCGGGCTTCCAGGCCTTGGTCGTTGCATCGAGGTATAGCCGCGTTTTGACGTTGTACATGACCGTCATTGGCTTGCGTGTGGTCGGATGGATCACTGTGACAGATTGAGGCCCATCCAATGGTGTCACTTTGTTTTTGCCAAGTCCACCCGCGTAAACTGTTTCCATGTTCGGAAACTGGCTGTGCAGCTTCCCCGGCTGCCGGTTTCGATTGGAAGAACTTGTTCCACCGTAGATTGTACTCACATCGGACCCCGCAAATTAGAAATGTGTTCTACAGTCTGAGCATCTTCATGCTACCGGTCACACATCAGACAGTCAATTTGTAAAGACCAAACCAAGCAATTTGTCTTTCTCATCAACTCTCTACAGTATGCGGTGTGGCTTAGATGGAACGCTGTTTTGCGACGAATCTCAACAGTTCATGACGAACGGTTTCGAATACAGATCGCCAGTCACCGGGTTTCGTTTGCCGAAAGAGATGCATGCTCGGGTACCACTCCGAAACGCCTTCTGCGTCGAAATACCAGTATGGCGAGTGGTCCACCAGATTCCAGACAGGTGCACCCATCGAGCCTGCAAGGTGTGCAACGGCAGTATCCGTCATGATGATCAAATCCATTGATTCAACGAGCGCCGCTGTCTCGGAAAAATCTCCATCGGCCGCTACTTCGATGAGGTGACCATATCCGAGTTGTCGCAGATCCTCGTGCTGAGGTCCTTTCTGCAGACTGAAGAATCTGGTCCCTGGGACTGTCAGTAGGGGAAGGAAGGACTTCAATGGAGCTGAGCGATGATGATTGTTGGTGTATGTTTTGCTGCCCGACCAGATGATCCCGACCTTGACTTTGTCGACGTGTCGATTCATCTGATCCACTAGTCGAGGATTGAGATTGCGACTCACAGCGAGGCGAGCTGGCTGATACATCGCCGGATCGCTCACATTCAAGCAGACCGGAAGTGAGAGAATCGGGCAGAACAGGTCGAAATCTTCATGGGGTGTGTCCAAGTCGACCAAATTGTCGATACCCTCCAGTTCCTCAAATAGATTCTTAAGAGCTTTTGGAGTTTGGAGTGAAATCTTTCCTCCCAATCTCTGAACATGTGGCAGAAATCTTGCTGCCCAGATTTGGTCTCCAAAGCCACCTTCAGATGTGACAAGTAAGTGTTTTCCTTCCAGCGGTTCTCCCTTCCATCCTGGTAGAGTCGCTGGTTCGTTGTATGTCTCATCGAGGTTATGTCGCTGATCAAAGTCGCTCCACCCCTGCTGGAGACGCCCTTCTGCAAGATGGATCAGGGCACGTTGCAACTTTGCCCTGGCATCGAGCGACTCTGGTATCTGTTCGTCTAGAAAGTCTAAGGCTGCTGATCGGTTTCGCGTTACACGAAGAAGAAATGTGTATTGGTTTATAAGACACTTGTCAGTTGGATCTCGACGCAGCGCCTGGTCGATCGTTGCAATTGCCTCCTGATGCTGATGGTTGTCAAACTGAAGGGTGCTGAGTCGAATCGATTGATCGACGTCGAGCGGCATGACATCCGCAGTTTGAAGTAACATTGCGATCTCGGCGAATTGATTATCGAGAAGTCCATGAACTTGTGCGAGCAAGATCATCGCGTCTGGACGTTCTGGTTCTAGCCTCAATATTGAATCCAGTACCGTGCGAGCTGATTCCAGTTCTTCATTGTCGACGTGTTGCGCGGCCAGGGAGAAGAGATCGTCTGTGCGATTTTGAGGGGAGTAATTCATTGTTCCTCGACGTTCAACGCGTGTATTTAAGTCGCTCAATGAGATTATTTAGACGTCGCACCAAGTGTTGTCTTGATTGAACTGATCCTGCCACCACTCTGTTGACGATTGAACTTTTCTCAATCCGTATGTCGGAAAATCTCTTTCAACTGGGATGTTCAACAGGTTGATGCTTCGGTATCGAACGAGCGCATCTTCACTCGCTGTCACGTCGGCTGAAACGAGTTCGCAAACTCTCGGTAAGTGCCATATGAGTCGTATCCGAGTGCCTCAAGCGTGGCGAGCAACGGCCTCGACAACTCACGTTGATCGTTTTCCAGGTACAGAATAGGGCGGAAACGCGAAAGTGTCTCGGCAGCCCCGAGGAGGATATCTCGCTCCATGCCTTGGACATCCGCCTTCACAAAATCACAACGGTTCAGGTGAAGCGAGTCAATTGTCATCAAAGCGACAGTCTGGCCTGATCCATTGAGTCTCAGGGAAGTGTCTCCAAAGTTGTTTGGTCGAGAAACATCTTTCACTTCAATGATTCGAATCTCACAGGTCGCTCCAAGCGCGCGATGATCCGCGATGACATTGTGGACTTCATTCGCCTCGAGGTTTCTGCACAACAGGTCAAAAGAATCAGAGTTTGGCTCGAATGCGTAAGCTGTCCCGGATTGACCAACCGAATTCGCCAATGGAATCGTCAGCGAACCGATCCCTGCGCCAGCTTCAACCACCGTATCTCCGCGGTCGACAATCGAGCGAAACAGTCGAATCTCTCCCGGCGAGTAGTGACCATGGCAATCCAAAGCACGTCCGATGACGAGATCATTTGGACGGTAGTGCATCCACGCCTCTTCACATCGTTTTAAAAGCACTCCATGAGGATACGCGAGGCTTCGATCGTCCATGGCTTTGGGTGTTGACGGATCGCTTTTTATATCGTCCCTCACTATTGTCATGGATCCTTGGAATACACTTTGATCTCGGTTCTCTTCCAACCAAGCAATTCGTCCACATCTCGTTTAAGTTGCGACCGCTCGTCGTTCAGCCGATATACACTTCTTGCGAGTTCAATGAATTCCGATTCGAACAGCTTCGCCTGTTCCAAGTTTCGCAACGAGTCTTCCACATTCCAGAGTCTGCCATTTACGGAAGATAGTTTTTGAGCCAGCTCGGCGAACGCATTCGAAGTTGGCAACGAATCTCGAAGTTTGACAAGTTGCTCGATCTGCTCAGAGAGAAGAGTTCGTGCGACATCATCACAAGTATGATGATGTTTGAGCTCCAGTATCGAGATCCGGTCGAGTAGCTCGCCCGGGCTGATTTCGATCGTTAGTCTTGTCATGTCGAACAAGTGTCGTTGTGATTGATCTGATAGACTCAGCGCAAAAGCAGTCGTCAACGTGAGAGTCTACCAGATGAAACAAGAAGTGCGGACTCAAGCCGCGGAATTTTCCAACAGGAAGCGTCCATCTGTTTACCGAATTCGAATCCGAAGGAAATCGGCCCCGACTCCGTGCTGAGAGGAGAGTGAAACTCCTTCCATGCAATTCATAATCCTGTTGCTCGACGTCGATGAGGTGCCTTGATGAATTATGAAGCACGTATCGATGCCAGCTTCAAGCAGCTCAACGAGGTGCGGATAGAACTGGAAGATGAACTTCAATCGGCCACAGGTCCGGAACGTGGACATCTGCAGCAATTGCTCTGGAACTGCAAGCGCCAAGCATTCAATCCTCTATACTTGAGCCAAGCGGGCCAGGATTCTTTCATCGACCAGTCTCTTATGAAGCAAAAGGAAGGTGGTGTCTTCGTTGATGTGGGTGGGTATGACGGGTATACCGGATCGAATTCATTCTTCTTCGAAACATTCCGAAACTGGTCCGGCATTCTCATTGAACCTGTGTGCTCTTACTTTCACATCGCTCAGAGGATTCGAAAGTGCGAGTGCCTCAACGTTTGTGTATCGGATAATGAAGGAGAGGAGTTATTCATCCATGTTGTGGACGGATACACTCAGATGAGCGGTCTGGCGGATACCTACAGTCAGAGCGTACTCAAGTTGGTTCGCGATCACCCAGAGC
This sequence comes from Thalassoglobus sp. JC818, assembly GCF_040717535.1. NCBI lineage: Bacteria > Pseudomonadati > Planctomycetota > Planctomycetia > Planctomycetales > Planctomycetaceae > Thalassoglobus > Thalassoglobus sp. JC818. Next base: position 4,336 of record NZ_JBFEFI010000009.1, on the reverse strand, counting down.
ACAAAGAAAAAGTGATTCAGGTCCCGACAAGATCGTTGGAGTCGATCCTGCGTGAACGCGATCTCTTCCACATTGACTGTTTGTTTGTGGATGTTGAAGGAGCAGAAGGAAGTCTCCTGACTCAGTTTCCCTTTGATGACTTTCAAATCGATGTTTGTTGCATTGAAAACAACTTAGGGGATGCGGAGATCCCGAAGTTGATGGCTCAGTCCGGATACGAGTGTGTAGAATTCCTCGGTGCCGATGAAGTCTACGTGGCGACAGGCAGGGTGACTGAGATTCTTTAATAGTTGAGTGCTTTCTTCGTCATGGATTCAGTATTCGAGTTAGAGTCTTTGAAGTTTGGCGAGATTCAGGCGAGTCACAACAAACGTTAAGCTACAGCAAGATTACAATAATAAACCTTGATCGCAGAGATGACCCAGAGCAAGAAGATTCTGTTAGGTTGGGATTTAGGTGCCGGTATCGGCTACACCTTGCAACTTCGAGACATCGCCAATTCGTTGGCGAAGTCAGGCCACTCACCGACCCTGGCTCTACGTTCAATCGAGACAGCTCATCAATACCTGCGAGACTGCGATTTCCCAGTGCTGCAGGCACCTTATCTAATCGGTCGGCTGACTCGATCTGCTCAACGCGACGGATTTTTCCCGACGAGTTTCACAGACCTAATGGCATGCAATGGATTCGGGTCCGAAGACCATCTCTACAGCATGCTGCGTGGTTGGCGAGATCTGATCGACCTCGTCAAGCCAGATTTAATCGTCGGTCGATACTGCCCTCTGCTAACACTGGCCGCTTACGGTCGAATTCCAGTTGTTCTCTTCGGAGCAGGGTATTCAACACCTCCGGTTCATGAAGATGACTTTCCTGTGCTCTGGCCGGAAATCGAGCCGTATGCGAATTCGTCCGATGTTTTGGGAGTGATTGAGCGTGTTCAGAGACGATTTAGTTCGGCCGTTCCGCAAAAACTAACCGATGCCTACCGTGGCGAGCGGAGAGTCATTGCGACTCTCCCTCAACTTGATCCGTATCGCTCTTGCCGAATCGAGCCGTGCTTCGGTCCATTCGATCCAGCTCCGCCTCCGGTGTTAGCACACAAGAAAAACTTCTACGCCTATTTCTCTGGGGCAGGGGAGTTGCCTTTTAAAGTCGGTGATGCACTCATGCAATCTGATCTTCAGGGAACAGTCTATATTCGCGACAGTAATGGATTCGAATTCAACGGCCAGAATCCTCGAATCCAATCTTTGACTTCCGCTCCAAAGCTGAGTGAGATTGTGCGAGATTCGGCAGTGGTCATTCATCACGGTGGTTTGGGAACAACACAAGCTGCTCTACTGGCGGGCAGACCACAAATACTGCTCCCGCAAGTCACCGACCAATTCTTGTCAGCCAATGGTCTTAAAGATGAATGTTTTGTTGCTCAGCTCAGTGGAGTCGAAAATGCAGCGACTATCGCCAACGTCGCAGAAGTCTTGATGACCGACAAAGAAGTCCAATCCGCAGCGATGGAGACAGCGATTTCACTTCGAGGTGAGGGACTTCACAATTCAAAGGAACGAGTTTTGTCGGCCTGTCTTGAACTCTTGTGTTGAAACGGTTCGCCCCGATGAATCCAGTCTCAGCAGAGAAGACTCTCGAGTGACTAAGAGTGTGAGACAAAGCAAATCGTTCGCTATCAGTTTGGAATGTTTCGAATTTGATCGAAAACTGCGATCTTCCAATCACCCAAGTGCGACCGAAGTCTATAGTCGCACTCAACTCGAGTCGCTCAGCCTTGAGTGCGCAAAACGTGTTTGGACTATTCGAAGTGCTGATCGCTATCATCAAGGACCAAATGATCGTTAGATAGATTTCTACAATGGATCTGGGACTCTCGATGGGAAGATTGAATGTCCCCAAAGCGTATGGGCACTCTTAAGGGCTATCGTCGCGCAGCGCGACTCGGTGAGGATAGATGTTCGACAAGATTCCCTTGGCATTTCGATTCCTTGACCTTGCGGGAAAGTATACGACGGCAAATGAACTAGAGTGCGCCTCAGAGTGTGAGGCACTCGATTTGTTATGGTACTCATAAATTACAAGATCTGGCCCGCATGCAGCACTAGACTAGGCCTCTGTTGATCTCTTACCCAAGGCTGAAAGAGTCCAATGATTGCCCTGTCATACTCTTGGGAGCATCGCAAAGTAAGTAAAGGACTGCAGCGGCAACAGACTCAGCTGAATCCATCGGTGGGAACTCTTCTTCCGGCATCAATCTTGCCATGAACTGCTTTTGCCCGGGTGATTCCACCAACCCTGGAGACACTGCATTCACTCGGATGCCGAATGCCGCTGCCTGCAGAGCAGAATTCTGCGTTAGTGCAATCACTGCATGTTTGGCTTCTGCATAACCTCCGCAGAAGCCTCGGATTTGTCTACCCATCCGCGAGCCAATGTTAATGATGTCCCCATGATTTTGTTCAATCATGTAGGGAATGATGGCTTTCATGCACAAGAAAACGCTTTTTAAATTCGCTTCAATCAATCTGTCCCAACTCGATTCCGGTACCTCCCAGACTCCTCGAGACTGCTCGAATTCGCCAGAATTGTCACACACCGCTGGCAGAATTCCTCCTGCGTTGTTCACCAAGACATCAATGCGACCAAATTCGTTGTGTGTACGAGTCGCAAGTTGCTCAACATGATCAGCCCGTGTCACATCTGCAGCAACGGCAACACCTCGTCGACCCAGTCTTCCAATCTCACTTGCGACGAGGTCAATTTCAGCTTGTGTACGCGCCGAAATGACAACATCAGCCCCTTCGTTTGCTAAAGCAAGTGCGATGGACCGACCGATCCCTCTTCCACCGCCGGTTACAATTGCCGATTTACCCTCGAGCTTCATTCTTGTTTCCTCAGAATCTTTTCAAATGAATCACAGGGATCTGAAGATGCATTTCACCGGCCATGGTCGAGAGCTATGTTGGAAGAGGCGGCTCAATTCGAGTTGAACTGATTACAGCCAAACCAGCCCAGTTCGAGAACGATCGCACATCACCTCAAGAATAACGCCTCATCAGCAAACGAAGCAACTTGGCGAGGGGTTTCCTTGGATTTAATCTAAGAGGAGATCATACATTCGGAGGTTCAGCGAGTGACCGAACAAAAACTTCAATTGAGACTGAATCATCACTTTGGAGTCATCGGAAAAGATGTCCTAGACTGCGTTTCAAACTCACCTAACGTGTAGTGAGAAACAAGCCCAGGGGACCAATTCTTCGAAGAGGTGAGCATGGTGTCTCAGTTGAACGAGGAGTCGTCGCCAGTTTCCGAGCTAGCTGATGATCCGGTCGAGTTTCAATTCGCGGCTTTGTCGTAAAGCAGCCGCTCAGGCCAAGCTTTAGTCTCCCCACTTCATCGAATGCCTGAATTGCATGGACTTCAGGAAACTGTGTTGGGGTGGTGAAGGCCGTGATGAGGGGCCCTGGGCTTCGGTCATCAGTATCAGCTTGGTGCCTTTTCTTTGTTTGGTTGTACCAACGTCAAGGCTTTTTTTGCAGGCGAAAAGGTGCGGTCGCCCATTGCCTGCGGCCAGTTGGGCAACTGTGTGCGGTCCATGTGCTTAAACAGTCTTTATCAAACTTTGACGATGAGGCCTGCTTCTGTCCAATCAAGCTGATGACGCCAACGAGTACAAAGATACGGGTATTGTATCTGGCAAATATCTCTAGGGTGCATTTGTTTGGGAGGATGCAGAGAATCCCCTCCAAGCAGGCTCGAGCATCGACCCAGAGGTGTTCTCCCTGCGGGGACCGATCGTCGTCTTCGAACAGGTCTTTGATGAGATTCCACGGGGAATCCGTGACAGAAGCGTTTGAGCCCCTCCTGGACCCTGTCTTGTTGGGCCGCCGTCGTCACGGCCACATCGTCAGGTTTACTGTCGTGTGAGTCCCTCCTTCGATCCTACCGGGGGCAGAAACGACCGCTAGAAGCCTCTTCCAAGAGCTTGGTAGGCGTTGACGATTGCGGCGAGTTGTTGCTGTTTGATTTCAATCAACATCATTTTCGCTTCCATCATTTCACGCTGGGCGAGCAAGACTTCTACGTATTCGGCTCGTGCGTTTTGGAATAGCTTTGTGGCGACATCAACAGACGTTTCCAGAGCTTGGAGCTGTTCTCTCTTAACTTCGATGCTTTCGCGATAGTTCTGGATCTTGCTCATGTGATTGACCACTTCAATATGAGCATTGAGGACGGTGCGCTGGTAGTTGTAGATACTCTGAAGCTGGGCGGCGTTGGCTGTACGGTAGTCTGCCTGAATGGCTCGCTTGTTGATCAATGGTCCCACTAG